>CBDUXZ010000083.1:0-7500 GCA_965371325.1 uncultured bacterium
CATCAGGCGTGCAACCGAGGAGGGCCTCTCCACCGAAGAGCTTACCGAGAGATACATCGCCGCTTTCCATGACGATCTGAACCCCCTCGGCCTCCTGCCGCCGGTCGTAGAACCACGCGCGACCGGACACATTCCGCAAATCATCGCGCTCATCGAGCGGCTTATCGAAAAAGACTTTGCCTACGTCGGAGGCCGCGACGTTTTCTTCTCCGTGAAGCGCTTCAAAGAGTACGGGAAGCTCTCCCACAGAGAGCCCGATGAGCTTCTCGCCGGTGCCAGGGTGGAAATCGACGAGAAGAAGGAGTACGCGGGGGATTTCGCGCTCTGGAAAGGCGCCAAGGAGGGGGAGCCGTCCTGGGAGGCTCCCTGGGGATCGGGACGGCCGGGATGGCACATCGAGTGCTCGGCGATGGCCATGGCGCATCTCGGCGAAACGTTCGACATTCACGGGGGAGGTCTAGATCTCAAGTTTCCCCACCACGAGAACGAAATTGCCCAGAGCGAGGCGGCCTCCGGAAAGCCCCTCGCCCGGTGGTGGCTGCATAACGGCTTCGTCACCATCGACAGGGAGAAGATGTCCAAGTCCCTCGGCAACTTCTTCACCGTGCGGGACATTCTCGCGAAATTTTCCCCCGAGGTGCTTCGCTACTTCCTGATATCGAGCCACTACCGCGGGCCTCTCGATTTCTCCTTCGATCGGTTGACCGAAGTGGAACAGGCGCTCGAGCGATTTTACGGTACACTCTCGAAGGTTTATTCGCTGGCGCTTACCGACCCCACGGCCGCGCCGGAGCCGCCGGGCCCCGGCGATCCGCCTCCGCAGGGCTCCACCGGGAGTGAGGCGGACGCGTGGCACGCGCTTGCGCGTCTCCCGGATCGCGTTCGCGAAGCGATGGAGGACGATTTCAACACGGCCCAGGCAATCGGCCACGTGTTCGAAACCGTGAAGACGCTCAATATCTTCCTCACCGAGCATGATCACGGCCAGGCGGGACCAACGCCCTTCACCGATCTTCTCGCGCGACTTGCAACGCTTAGCTTCGAGGGAATTGGGGAGATTCTCGGCGTCTTCCGGAGCGATCCGGAGATGGTCCTGAAAGGGGAGCAATCCTCCCTCCCCGCCGAGCAGATTGAGCGACTCATCTCGGAGCGGCTGGCGGCGCGCAAGCAGAAGGATTTCACCCGTGCCGACGCGATCCGTGTTGAACTGGCCGCCGGGGGGATTCTCCTCGAAGATGGTCCCAAGGGGACGACCTGGAAAATCGACAAGGGGAGATCCGGCAAGGAAACATGACCGGAACGGTCCGATCCCGTGGCGGCCATGGGGGCCGCCAGTTCCTCGCCGTGCGCGCAGCGCTCCTCCTGCCTCTCGTCGCAGCGGCGCTTCTCATGCACACCCTGGCCGCCCGGGGCGGGGAAGGGCAGGCCGAAAGCTGTCAGGCCCGTCCCATCGTTTTCCTGCACGGCCACTATTACACGAACGCCTCCCTGAGCCTCCTCATTGATCGTTTCCAGGCGGACGGCTGGCCGCGCGATCGCCTTGCCACGATCAAGGTCTCACGGAAGACATGCACGCGTGTGTGGGCGGATGCGCTTGAGGCAAAAATCGTGGCCCTCACACGTGCGACGGGTTGCCCGAAGGTCGACATCGTGGCGCACAGCCGCGGCGGACTTGCCGCGCGGGAATACATCCGGCGAGCGAAGGGGAAAACGCGCGTGGTGCACCTGGTGACCCTCGGCACCCCGCATCATGGCGCGGCGTTCAACCGCGCATGCCCGGGATGCGGTTGCCTCGAGATGAGACCCGGATCCGATTTTCTCAAGCGACTGAACGCGGGGGATGAGACTCGCGCCGTCGCCTTCACCTCCATTTACAGCCGGCACGACGAAATCGTTTCGGCGGAATCCGCCTGGCTGAGCGGCGCGCGGAACGTCGAGGTGCGGGGTGTGAAGCACTCCGACCTGCTTCGAAGCCGGCGGGTCTACGGGAAGGTCCGCGCGGGCCTGATGTGAGCGCTGGCGGTGCGGCCCGAAAATCGTACGTTTGATGCGGGATGAAAGCGCCGCGAGGTCAGCCGGAGTACGACGCGTGGATGGCGCACCGCGTTCCGCACGCGAGGTGAGGCATGCCGTCGGTGAAGCGACCGAGGATAGACGAGCGGGCAAAGCGGGCGGAGAAGGATTTCCGCATTGTCAGTGAGTTCACACCGAAGGGCGATCAGCCCCGGGCGATCGAGGAGCTGTGCGCCAATCTCGATCGCGGCATGGATCACCAGGTGCTTCTTGGAATCACCGGCTCGGGAAAGACGTTCACGATGGCGCAAGTGATTGCGCGAATGGGACGTCCGGCGCTCATTATTGCGCCGAACAAGACACTCGGCGCGCAGCTCTTCACCGAGTTTCGCGATCTCTTTCCCGATAACGCGGTCGAGTACTTCGTTTCTTACTACGATTACTACCAGCCGGAAGCCTACGTACCCCGCACCGACACCTACATCGAGAAGGATTCTCACATCAACGAGGAGATCGACAAGCTGAGGCACTCCGCAACGCGCTCGGTGCTCTCCCGGCGCGACGTGATTGTCGTGGCCTCCGTCTCCTGTATCTACGGCCTTGGCTCGCCCGATTCCTACTTCCAAATGCTGCTGTTCTTCGAGACCGACGCCGCGATGACGCGCGAATATGCCCTGAGAAAGCTGGTGGACATGCAATACCAGCGGAACGACGTCGATTTTCACCGAGGCACTTTCCGGGTCCGCGGCGACGTCATCGAGATCTTCCCGGCCTACGAGGGGGATCGGGCGTTGCGCGTGGAGTTTTTCGGAGACTACATCGAATCGATCGCCGAGATAGACCCCCTCCGGGGGAGGGTTGTTCGCAAGCTGCGGCGGGTGGCGATCTATCCGGCCAGCCATTACGTGACGACGGAAGAACGGCTGAAGAAAGCGATCGACACCATCGCCCATGAGCTTCACGGCCGCCTGGCCGATCTGCAATCATCGGGAAAGCTGCTGGAGGCCCTGCGGCTCGAGCAGCGCACGAACTTCGATCTCGAAATGCTAGGCGAGATGGGTTTTTGTCACGGCGTCGAGAACTATTCGCGGCACCTCGACGGCCGGAGGGCCGGGGAGCCCCCCTCCACGCTGCTCGATTATTTCCCGGACGACTTTCTCCTCTTTATCGACGAGAGTCACATCGCTGTTCCGCAAATCGGTGCGATGTACCGCGGAGACCGCTCACGCAAAGAGACCCTCGTCGAGTATGGCTTTCGCCTCCCCTCGGCGCTCGATAACCGGCCTCTGCGCTTCGAGGAGTTCGAGGCACGTGTCAGGCAGTGCATCTACGTTTCGGCTACGCCGGCCGACTGGGAACTCGAACGCTCGAAAGGGCTCCTGGTGCAGCAGATCATCCGTCCGACAGGGCTCATGGATCCGCGCATCGAAGTGCGTCCCGCCAAGGGCCAGGTGGACGATCTGCTGGACGAGATCCGGACCCGCGTGGAGCGGGGGGATCGGGTCCTCGTGACCACTCTTACCAAACGCATGGCGGAGGAGCTCACGGAGTACTACGCGGACCTCGGGGTGCGGGTGAGATATCTCCATTCCGACATCCAGACCCTCGAGCGGATGGAAATCCTGCGGGATCTGCGGACGGGAACCTTCGATGTCCTCGTAGGGATCAATCTGCTTCGAGAGGGGCTCGATCTCCCCGAGGTGAGTCTTGTGGCGATCCTCGACGCGGACAAGGAGGGCTTTCTCCGCAGCGAGCGCTCCCTCATGCAGACCTGCGGACGGGCGGCGCGGAACCTCGACGGGACGGTGTTCCTCTACGCCGATACCACGACCAAGTCGATGAAGCGCACGATCGACGAAACCAACCGGCGCCGGAAGCTCCAGGAGGCTTTCAACCGGAAGAATGGAATCACGCCCCGGACCATCAGCGCGACCATTCACGACATCCGCACGTCCATCTACGAGCAGGACTACGTCACCGTTTCCGTGGCCGCCGAATCAGAGGAGCCCTATCTTCCGCCCGACAAGGTCCGCAGGACGGTGGAGGCGCTCCGGAAAGAGATGCGGGAGGCCGCCGCCAAGCTCGAGTTCGAGCGGGCCGCCGGGCTCCGCGACCGCATCCGGAAGATCGAGACGCAGGAGCTCAGCGCGGGAGGCGACGGCGCCGTGACCGCCCCGGAGGCGGCAGGCCCGCCGCGGGCGCGTTGAGCCCGCCGGGCCATGCCCTGAGCGGACTTCTGGCCGTCACCGCCGCGGTCTACGCCCTCCCCGGAACTCCCGAAGGGCGGCATCGACTCATCCTCTGGGCCGTCTTCGGCAGCCTCGCGCCCGATATCGACGCCGTCTCTCTTCTCTTCAGCCACGACACCTACTTCGGGCTGGCCTGGTACTCCCATCGGGGCTTCCTCCACTCCCTCGCCGGCTGCGCTCTCGTTGCCATGCTCTTCCCTCGGATCCTTCACAGCCTGCGATCCCGGGGGAGCCGGGGGGTGCCGCCGGGAGGCGCTTCGCTTCGGGCGAGCGCTCTGGCGACCTTCGCGGGAGGGCTCGTGCATCTCATCGGTGATCTGCCGACACCCCCGGGTTCCTGGGGGGGCCTGCCCCTGTTTTTTCCACTCCCCCTTCGGGTCGGAGGCTGGAGCCACATCGGTTGGATCAACGCGGCCCTCCTCTACCTGCTCGGCGCGGGGGCACTCGCGGCGGGTGCGCTTGCCGCCGCCCATCATCGCGCCCCGCCCGCGTACCGCCCCTGGCTCCGGGGGTGCGTTATCGGGGTCTCGGGGCTCGCCCTTGCCGGAACCCTCTGGTTCAGCGCGATTTCCCGGTATGAAGGGACCCTGCAGTGGCGGGCCTGGCAGGCGCGTTTCATTCCAGTCGTCTGGATCGACGCACTCCATGAACTGGGACGCCCCACCGGGGTCTTCTGGGAACGCGAAGTTCTGTCCGGCTCCTGAGGGAACGGCCCGTTCATGAGATATAATTCGCCCATGAGCATCGAGGAGAAGCTTCATAGCGTTCCCGCCGATCCCGGCGTGTATCTCATGAAAGACCGGGACGATCGGATCATCTACGTCGGCAAGGCCAAGAGCCTCCGGCCCCGCGTGCGCGGCTACTTCAGGAAGGGAACGGGCGACACGCGGGCTTCCGTCCGGTTTCTCGTCAAGCGTGTGGCCGATCTCGACTGGTTCGTCACGGGGACCGAAAAAGAGGCCCTCATCCTCGAGAACAACCTCATCAAAAAGCACCGTCCCCGTTACAACATCAAGCTCCGCGACGCCAAGACGTACATCGGGCTTCGCCTGAACGTGCAGGATCCCCTCCCGCGGCTGACCACCACCCGGCGCGTGAAACATGACGGATCCCTCTACTTCGGCCCTTACACGTCGAGCCAGCTGATGCGGGAGACGGTCAATCTCATCCAGAAGATCTTTCCGATTCGCTCCTGCTCCGACGCGGTCTTCCGCCAGTACCGCAGATCGGGGCGCCCCTGCATCGAGCACCAGATGAAGCGCTGCGCGGCTCCCTGCTGCGACTACATCGACCAGGCGCGGCACGGTGAGCTGGTCAAGGGTGTGATCTACTTCTTGCGGGGGCAGAACAAGGAGCTTCTGGGCGATCTTCGCGTGAAGATGAAGGCGGTTTCGAAGGCCGAGGATTACGAGCAGGCGGCCGTCCTCCGGGATCGGATCGGCGCCATCGAGGCGACCATCGAACGACAGCGCGTGGTCTCGGGAAAGGAGACGGATCGGGACGTGTTCGGTCTCGCGCGGGAGGAGAACCAGGTCGAAGTGCAGCTGCTCTTCGTGCGGCGGGGAAAGCTCATCGGGGGGGCCAACTACCCCCTCCGGGGCGTGCAGCTCGACGACGGGGAGGCGCTCTCCTCCTTCGTCTCCCAGTACTACGCGCGCGATCGGGTCGTTCCCGACGAGGTGCTGCTTCCGATGCCCGTGGAGGGGGCGGGGGCCCTCGCGGAATTTCTGAAGGAGGAGTCCGGGCGGCGGGTGCGCGTGTTTGCGCCGAAACGGGGGGAAGCCGCTTCCCTCGTGGAGATGGCCTCCGCAAACGCCCAGGCGGCCCTCGATAAGCGGCTTGCCAGCCACCAGGCGATCGATGCTGCGCTTGACGAGCTTCGGGAGCGGCTGCGCCTGCGCCGGCGTCCGGAGCGGATTGAGTGTTACGACATCAGCAATCTGCAGGGCAAGTTCGCCGTGGGTTCCTGCGTCGCGTTCAACGCCGGGAAACCGGACACCTCCCGCTACAAGAAGTTCCGGATCAAGGGGCTCGACACGCCCGATGACTACCGGATGATGAAGGAGGTGCTCTCGCGCCGATTCCGCCGGGCAGAGGAGGAGCACGCGTTGCCGCATCTCCTTTTGCTGGATGGCGGAAAAGGGCAGCTCGGGATCGCGCTCGAGGTCCTGCGCGAGCTCGAAATCGACGGCGTCGACGTGGCGACCGTGGCCAAGTACGCGGAGACGACGGAGACAGGAGCACGCGTGGTTGGGCCCAGGGCGATGGCGCGAACCTCGGAGAAGGTCTACATCCCGAACCTGAAGGACCCGGTCCGATTTCCCTCGAATTCGTCGGCCATGTTCCTGCTTCAGCGCATCCGCGACGAATCGCATCGCTTCGCCATCGCGTATCACAAGCTTCTCCGCAGGAAGATCACGCTCCTCTCGGCGCTCGAGGAGATTCCCGGAATCGGGACGGAGCGACGCAGACTTCTCCTGCGCCGGTTCGGAAGCCTCCGGCGCGTTCGCGAGGCGAGCGAGAAGGCGCTCGGGGAGGTTCCCGGCATCACCCGCGAGACCGCGCGCGCGATACGCGCGTTTCTCCGCGAGGGGAACTGATTGCACTGCGCTGTTTGGGTTGAAAGCGGAGACGAACCCGTGCAGATGGACGGAGACCGAGAGCGCCCGTCCGGGCCGATAGGATAGGATTCAGTATCGACCGGAGTGCAGTATTTGCAGAATCTTGATAAACCCTCGCGGGAAAAGGTTTTCCGGATTCGGAAGGGAAAGGGTCAGATTGAGTAAAAGTTTACCCACACCCGCGCTGACCCGCGGGACAAGCGATTTTTTTACGCCCCAAGTTCCCGGAATTGAAGGGAGTTTTTTTCACGTGGAATGTGTGAAAATTGGCACGGAACCTGCTTAATCTTCGCCTGTCCAGGCTGCCTCTGTATGGGGATGAGCTAGGGCTGTTGCGCTCACTGTGTAAGAAAGCTGCTCCCAGCGCTCGGGAGCAGGCCCTTGGAGGGTAGATGTTCCAGCAGTCCGCCACGGTCGGAAAGCGCCTGTCCGCTTTGGTGGGGAGGTGTGTTTTCCTGACGGCGGCGTTGTTACTCCTGCTGCCCGGCACGGCGAGCGCGCGTCTCTTCACCGTCTGTAACATAACGACCTGTCCGGCCGAGGGTAGCACCATCACCTTTTTGGACACCGCAAGCGGGCTTGGTGGGACCATCGATCCCGTTCTGTCGATATCGGTG
>CBDUXZ010000084.1:0-7485 GCA_965371325.1 uncultured bacterium
CTCGTTGATGAGATCGTAGACGTCGAGCTCGCCGAGCGAGAGGGCGACGACTTCGCCTCCAAAGCTCCAGCCGCCGGCCCCCTCTGCGCTGAGATTCCGGAAGGTGCCCGAGCGTAAGGCAACGACAACAAGGATGCGCGCTTCGGGGTAACCTTCCTGGAGCTTCCGGGTGAGATTCGACCCGATGAACCCCCCGCCGCCAGTCACCAGTATCCGCTTCATGTGTGATCCCGCCCTGGTCAGTGCTTTTCAAAGCCGAAACATCGCCATCCTGTAACCCGCCGGCCCCCTCCGGTCAAGGACCGGGCCGTGGGGGATAGAACAGCCCGCGCGGGAGGGTGAGGCTTGTTTCGGGAAGGCGACGATGGGCCTCGGGAGGGCGAGGCTCCCGCCGAGCCGCGTCCTCTGTCATTGCGAGGAGGGTGGAGCCCGACGAAGCAATCCCCTTGCACTCGCTCCCTTTCCCCCGTCCCCGGCGTTATACTGACGACCTTCGCAGTATCGGGAGCATCGTCCAGAACTGTCTAATTGTAGTCAGGTCCGCAAGCCGAACCTCTCAGGAGGCAACTTGCACAGGAATTTCAAGATTCTTGGAGCCTTTCTTCTCCTGGTGAGCCTCGCGTTCCCAATGTCCACTTGCAAACATCACGTGGATGGCGAGGGCAAACGCATCGTTCTTGAAGAAGGCGAAGCTATACCCGACGATGCGAGGGAAGTGATCCGTTACGGCTACGCTCTTGCACCCTTCCATCCGAACGACGCTTATTGGTGGCTTGATCTCTCGGCATTTGTGTGGCCGTTGTTCGCGATAGCCATCCTCGAATGGCGCAAACGCGGCTTCCTCGTATTCGGGATCTGTATCCTCGAGCCTTTTATGCTGGCAGGCTCCTTCTGGCTCGTGGAGTTCGAATCCACCTTCCTTGCAACTGGGAGAGCCTTCGGCGCGTATTCGGCCTTCCTTGCGCTGGGCATATACGGGCTCGGGGCGGCTCGGGCGGACATCGTTGTCTACCGCGAATGGAGACAACGGGCGCGCACCTAAAACATGCCCCTGAGCTGCGACCACAACGAAAGAGTCCGATGAGGCCGAGTGGCACAGATGCCGTCCTCAAGGAGTACGGAAAACTCGCGGCCCACTACGACCGACGCTGGTCGTTCTATGTCGAAGAGACCCTCCGCAAGACGCTCAGCCGGATTGAGTTCGAACCCGGCGAGAGCCTTCTCGACGTAGGGTGTGGAACTGGCGTGCTTCTCGAAGCGCTTTCGATCTCCCTGCCCAATGCAAAGCTGTCGGGGGCTGACCCGTCACCCGAGATGCTCAAAATGGCGCGCAAGAGGCTCGACGAAGCGATTCTTCTAGCGCAGGGCTACGCAGAGAGCTTGCCCTTTTCCGACGCGTCGTTCGATGTGGTGGTCTCCACGAACGCCTTCCACTATTTCCGCAAACCACTGGGCGCGCTCGAAGAGATGGCTCGCGTGTTGCGGCCGAAGGGACGCCTCGTGGTCACGGATTGGTGTGATGATTATGTCGCTTGCCGGATCTGTGACCTCTGGCTCCGGCTCTTCAATCGGGCGCACTTCCGGACCTATGGGGAGAAGCAGTGCCGTCAGCTCCTGGAGCAAGCTGGTTTCACCGCCGTGCGAGTCGATCGGTACAAGATTAATTGGCTCTGGGGTCTCATGACCGCGGTAGCCCGGGAGCGCACCGTCCGACAGGGCGATGAATCTGATCGGCCCTAGCCTGGTAGCCCTCTGGCGGCGATCCTGCTTGCCTCACCGCGACCGATCAGCGGCCGGCAGTTTGGGTGTATCATCCCAAAGAGAAAAGGAGGGTACTAATGAACTCGCTTGGTCAGAGAGTTTCCATCCTGGTCTACGGAACGATTTCTTACGTACTCTTTCTCGGGGCCTTCTTCTACGTCCCCGGGTTCATGCTGAACATGCTTGTTCCAAGATCGATTGATTCGGGCGTCTCCGGACCCCTTGGCGTGGCTTTGCTCGTGAACGCCTTGCTCCTCGCCGCATTCGCGCTCCAGCACAGCGGCATGGCGCGATCGGGGTTCAAGGCGTGGTTGACGAGGTCCGTTCCCGAGCCCGCTGAAAGAAGCACCTACGTCCTGCTTTCAAGCTTGCTGTTCTTCGTTCTCTTCTGGCAATGGAGGCCGATACCGGCGGTGGTGTGGCAGGTTGATCATCCCGTTGGCTGGTGGTTTCTCACTGGACTCTGCCTCCTAGGCTGGTTGATCGTGTTCTACGCGACCCTCCTGATCGACCATTTCGACCTTTTTGGAATGCGACAGGTGGTGCTCCATTTTCGAAATAAACCGTACACATCCAAGGCCTTCACGACCCCGTCCCTGTACAAGTACATGCGGCATCCACTGTATCTGGGATGGTTCATTTTCTTCTGGGCGACACCCCGAATGACCGCGGGACACCTTCTGTTTGCGGTGGTGACAACGATCTATGTGCTCATCGCCATCAGGTGGGAGGAGCGCGACCTGGTGCAGTCCCTGGGTGACGCCTATCAGCGATATCGGGAGACGACGCCGATGATCCTCCCGTTTCCCCGGAAGCGATAGCGGCAACGCCGGACTGAAGCGCAAAAACGTGGAGAGAAGCTTGAAAGTCGCCCTGATCAATGCGGTTATTGTCGGCTCGGGAGGCTTCCTGGGTGCTCTCGCCCGTTACGGAGTCAGCGGACTGGTACACCGACAAGCGCCTCTCACGACCTTCCCCTACGGGACGCTGGTGGTCAACCTCCTGGGCTGCCTCGTGATCGGAATGCATGTCATCCTCGGCCTGGCTCTGGTCTGGCTCGGATACGCACCCACTACATCGAGGTAGGCTGGCCATGACGCTTCCAAAGGAAGGGAAGCTCCTCCGCATATTTATCGGGGAGAGCGACAAGTACGAGGGTCAGCCTCTCTACGAGTGGATCGTTCGCAAGGCGCGGGAGCGCGGATTGGCGGGAGCGACAGTGCTCCGTGGACTCGAGGGTTTTGGCGCCCATAGCCGCTTGCACACCGCAAAGATTCTTCGCCTCTCGAGCGATCTCCCGATCGTGATCGAGATCGTCGATACCGAGGAGAAGATCGAGTCGTTCCTTCCACTGATCGACGACGCCGTTGGAGAGGGCCTGGCGACGGTGGAGAGAGTTGAAGTCCGCTTCTACAGGCCGGGGAAATCCGAGTAGATGGCGACTGCGGGCGCGATCCCCAATAAGGTACGATAGACGTGCCTGACCCCATTGCAAGCACCGGAAGCCCCTGATGATTCCCGACGAGCCGGTCCGAGGGCGGACGCCGCCACCGTCTCGATGCCTGCTACCGAGACCTCGATCGGCGGCAACGGGCAGCTCGAGGTGGTCCCGCTCATGGCCGGGGTGCTCCTCTTCGCGATCAATCCTTTCCTCTGGCAATGACACGAAGCGCGGCTCGGCAGGAGCCTCGCCCTCCCGATCGCTCCTCGTAATGACATGCGGGGCCCGGTTGACGGGCCCGCGAACCCTCTGATAAACCTGAGCCACAGTCCTGAGCATCCACGAACCGCGCGCAGCGATTTCCGGCCCGGCTTCGCCCGTCTCCCTGGATATTGGCCCGAGCAATAAGCTCTCCCCACCCCGCAAGGAGCCGTCATGGATTTCAATCTCTCCCCGCAAGAAGAGGCCTTTCGCGATGAAGTGCGTGGCTGGCTCAAGATAAACCTCCCCAAGGGATGGAAGGGGCGGGCGCGCGCCGGCGAGGCGGGCAAGCCGGAATACATCCAGTTCCTGAAGGACTGGGCCAAAAAGCTCTACGAAGGGGGATGGGCCGGCGTGAGCTGGCCCAGGGAATACGGCGGCCGCGGCGCGACCCTCATGGAGCAGGTGGTCTTCAACGAGGAGATCGCCCGGGCAGGCGCGCCCGAGCATCCGAACGTCATAGGTATCGGGATGGCGGGCCCGACGATCATCGCCCACGGGACGGAGGAGCAGAAGAAGCGCTACCTGGCCAAGATTCTCTCGGCGGAGGATATCTGGTGCCAAGGTTTCAGCGAGCCGAACGCCGGGAGCGATCTCGCCGGTCTTCAGTGCCGCGCCGAGCAGGACGGCGATGATTTCATCGTGAACGGCCAGAAGGTCTGGACCAGCTTCGCGCACGTCGCCGACTGGTGCATCCTGCTTGTCCGCACCGACACATCAGCGGCCAAGCACGCGGGCATCACCTACCTCCTTGTCGACATGCACTCGCCGGGCATCACGGTGCGCCCGCTCGTGCAGATCACCGGCGACGCGGAGTTCAACGAAATTTATTTCGAAAACGTCCGCGTTCCCGTCGCAAACGTGGTGGGCGAGATGAACAACGGCTGGGGCGTCGCCATCACCACACTAATGCACGAGCGGGGGACACTTGCCATCGCCGTCCAGGTGCGCTTCAGGATGCTCCTCGATCAGCTTATGGCGAAGGCAAAGAAGATCAAACGCAACGGAGCCCCGGTCACCAAAGACCCCGTCATCCGGCAGAAGCTCGCGCAGATGCACATCGAGACGGAGCTGCTGAAGCTGAACGGCTACCGCTCGCTCACCAAGCTCATGAAGGGCGAGCCGGGACCCGAAGGCTCCATCGGGAAGCTCTTCTGGAGCGAGCTGAACCAGCGCCTCGAGGAGCTGGCGGTCGAGATCCTCGGCCCGACGGCGATGCTCGAGAAGGGATCGAAGTACGCCGAGGACGATGGATTCTGGCTCTACCAGTTCCTCCGATCGCGCGGAAACACGATCGAGGCGGGAACCTCCGAGATTCAGAAGAACATCATCTCGGAACGCGTCCTCGGGCTGCCACGGGGCTGACACGCGCGGCTCGACGGAATCATCTTTAACCGCCAGGAGAGATCCGATGGACTTCGGCTTCAACCAGGAACAGGAAATGCTTCGGGACTCGGCGCGAAGTTTTCTCGATAACGAGTGCCCGACGACCTACGTGCGAAAGATGCTTGATGACGAAACGGGGTTCTCCCCGGACATGTGGCGGCGAATCGCCGATATGGGATGGACGGGCCTCCTGTTCCCGGAGAAGTACGGCGGCCTCGGTCTCGGCATGATCGATCTCGTCGTCGTCCTCGAGGAGATGGGGCGCGCGCTTCTCCCCGCGCCTTTCCTCTCTACGATCGTCGAGGGCGGCTCGGCAATCCATCTCAGCGGAACCGAGTCGCAGCGAAAAAAACTCCTCCCGGCCCTCATCGCAGGCGACAGGATCGTGGCCTTTGCCTTCAGCGAACCCGGCCAGGGACTCTCTGCCGAGAGCATCGCTACGCGGGCAACAGGTGACCGGCGGCGAGGGCATTACGTTCTCGACGGCGTGAAGGCCCTCGTTCACGGCGCCACGGGGGCCGATCTTCTCGTGGTCGCGGCACGCACGCGCGCCAGGGGAAAGGCTGAAGACGGGATCTCTCTCTTCCTCGTGGATGCAGCAGCGCGAGGCGTCACTATCACTCCGCTCCCGAGTGTCGACGGCACGCGGCGGGTGGCCGAGGTGAAATTCCGGAAGGTGAAGCTCGGGAACGATGCACTTCTGGGACGGCTCGACGGTGCCTGGCCGGTCATCAAGAAGGTGATTGACCGCGCAACGCTCGCAATTTGCGCCGAGCAGATGGGGCTCGCACAAAAGTGCCTCGAGATGTCGGTTGAGTATGCCAAGACACGCGTGCAGTTCGGAAAGCCCATCGGCACCTTCCAGGCGATCAAGCATCCCTGCGCGGACATGCTCCTCGAGCTCGAATCCGGAAAATCGGCAGTCTATTATGCCGCCTGGGCGATTGATCAAAGTCCGAAGGCGGCGCCGCTCGCCGTCTCGATGGCCAAGTCCTACGCCGGAGAGGCGGGTTACCGCATCGCCGCCCGGGCGTTGCAGCTTCACGGCGGAATCGGTTTCACGTGGGAGCACGATCTGCACCTGTACCTCAAGCGGGCCAAAACGACCGAGCTTACTTACGGCGACGGGAAGTTTCATCGAGAGCTGGTCGCGCAGCGCATCGGCCTTTAACCTCGTTTGACTTCCACCCTCAAACCGGGCGATTCTAGGGTGAGCGGCCTGCATGTATGCGCGCCGCACTTGCACCCCCTTTCCCAAGAGAACCTGTCATGTCACTTCGAGACGTTCGTGAACGCCTGAAAGCGATGAAGGAAGCCGGCCTGCTCGAGCGCGGCACGCCGCTGGGAACCCGACTCTTCCTCCGGAACCTTCTTCGCCGCGACTTCCACCCGAGCACCATTTACGGAATGCACGCAGCGAACTTCCCAGAGAAGGAAGGGCTGATCCAAGGCGACCACCGGATCAGCTGGGGGGAGATAAACAGTCGCGTGAACCGCCTGGCCAATGGCCTGCGCGCCATGGGTCTCGAGCCGGGCGACAGGGTCGCCTACATGCTGAAGAACTCGGTTGAGTGGGTTGAGGCGCTCGCGGCCTGCAGCAAGATCGGCGTCGCCGCGGTACTGGTCTCCTATCGCTACACGGCGCCCGAGGTGGAGTACCTCGTGACGAACTCCGCCGCAAAAGTCCTGATCTTCGGCGCGGAGTCCGAAAAGGTCATCAAGGAGGCAAAGCAGAACCTGTCGATCTCCGACGAGAACTACATCATCGTCGGGGCCACCGACGGATCGTCCTTCCGCCCCTATGAGGATCTCGTCAGCCGCGGCAATGACGATGAGCCTGACCGGGCGCTTCGCAAGGACGGCAGCCGCGTGATCATGTACACCTCGGGAACCACCGGAAAGCCCAAGGGGGCCGTGCGTGATGCGGCCAAGGCGGGCATCGGGACGCTCGTCGAGCTTCTGCGGATGGTGCCTTTCAAGCGCAGCGATCGGCACCTCGTGGCCGCCCCGCTCTATCACGCAACCGGCTCGGGCTTCCTGACCATTCACATCGGTCTGGGCGCAACCATCGTCATGATGGACAAGTTCGATCCGGTGGAGTTCCTGAAGCTCGTCGATCAGGAGAAAATCACGACGACCGCGCTGGTCCCCACGATGCTTCGCGCAATCCTCATGCTGCCGGCGAAGGAGCGAGAGAAGTACGACGTGTCGAGCATGCGCATCATCATCTGCACCGGCTCGGCGCTCCCCGAAAACCTCAAGGAGGAATCGCGCGCATATTTCGGCGAGGTGCTCTACGATCTCTACGGCTCCACTGAAATGGGCTGGGTGACCGTCGCCACGCCGGAGGCGCAGCGCGAGAAGCCGGGAAGCATTGGAAAAGCGGTGCCGGGCGTCGACGTGGTGCTCCTCTCGGAGGAGAAGAAGATCGTGGCAACGGGCGAGATAGGCGAGCTGTTCGCCAGCAACAAACTGGTCATCGAGGGCTACCACAAGAACGAGGAAGCCACCCGCAAGTCCACCTGGGAGGGGTACTTCAGCGTCGGTGATCTCGCCGTCCGGGACGAGCAGGGTTACATCACACTCGTCGACCGTAAAACCGACATGGTGATCAGCGGCGGCATGAACATTTACCC
>CBDUXZ010000085.1:0-7433 GCA_965371325.1 uncultured bacterium
AAAATCGAGTTGGCGAGGCCGTACCCGACGGCCACGTGAACACCCTCCGTCACCTTTATAACCCCCTGTTCGAACTCCGCGGAATGCGCGGCGAGGTCAACCTGCGCGCCCACATCGATCTCTTCATGCGTCCGCCCACCTTCGCCGCACCCATGGAAGGCGGCGGTCAAAACCAGCATAGGGATCACAAGGCGTTTCATTGACACAGCTCCTTTTGGTCGCGGCGAGGGGCCGCGCCCCTCGAACGGAAGGTGGGCAGAGAATATCAGAGACGCGGGGAGCGCGGCGCCAATCGTGGAACCTGGGCCATAATCAGGAGAAGGCGTACCGGGGTAGATTGCCCGCGGAAAGCTTGATTATCGATTGAAGGAAAGCCGGATCAACTTCGGCCGTCCCCCCTCAATCTGCCAGCCGGGCAGGTTCGAATTGCTCGTCCAGATGTTTCCGTGTTCGTCTATGTCGATCTCGCGTGTAAAGGTCACACGCGTGGGAAGCGGATAAACGGTGAATTTCTCCGTGCCCGGATCGAAATGAATGATCGAGTCCGAGTTCGTTCCGCAAATCCAGAGCGTGTCGGTCTTTTTGTCGACCACCAGCGCGTAGGGCATGTCGCCCGGGCCCGTCGGCATGTCGTAGGAACGGAAGGAGCGGTCATCGGGATCGAAGCGATAGATTTTCGCCTCCGCGTAGGCGGGAATCCACAAAATACCCTTTGAGTCGAAGCGCAACCGGCGGGGACCAAAGAAGGGCGTGTCGATCATCTCGATCGCGCCGGTCGCTGGATCCAGGCGCCCGATGCGCCGGTGGTTGAACTGGCTGAACCACACACCCCCGTCGGGGGCGATATCGAGACCGTAGGCGAGAGGCAGCATCTCCGGATCGCTAACCGCTATGTTCGCCGATTCGAAAAAATCCGCCAGCCAGACCCAGAACTTCAGCGTCGAGATGAAGAACCGCTGGCTCATGGTGCGGGTCGGAAGGCGATGGAGGTCAAACTCGCCCGAGGCGGGATCAAACCGGGCGACGTGATTGCTCAGAAACAGCGTGTACCAGATGATTCCGTTCGAATCGAAGCGAAGCGTGTGGGGATACATGCCGGCGGAGGGCTGATCGTGCAGAGCGAACTTCTCGCTCTCCGGATCGAACCGCGCCAGGCCCTTCCCGAGACTGAGGGTCACCCAGACACCGCCGTCAGGCCCCACCTGCAGGCTGTGGGGCGCCACGTGCGGCATTGCGTGGTAGTACTGCCGACCCCTTTGGGCAAAGGAACGCAGGACGCCGCCCGGCGGCACATCCCCCCGCGGAACGTCCCATTCCTCCCTCGTGGAGGTCGCGGGATCAAGCCGATAGACCTTGTCCATGATCCAGTCTGCAGCGTACACGCGCTCGTCGGCGCCGACCACGATGTCGTGGAGCATGGAGGTCTGCGTGCCGACATCCCACTCCGTCACGATGACGCGGCCCAGATCTTCGTTTGCCCGCGGGTGTGGTTTTGAAGGCTTGTTGTTTTCGCCGACGGTATAAGCGGCGTTCAGCGCCAGGGGCGCCTCTTTCTTGAGCCGGTCGGTGATAAGGGCGCCCATCTCGGACATCTTGTCGAAGATGTCCTGCCACGCCTCGACGGGGCGGGGAATGCGGGTGTTCGGACTCCCCTGCTGGTGGCACATGGCGCACTGGATCGCGAACTCCGCGCGGAGCGCGGGATCCGAAAACTCGACCCGCGAAAACCATTCGCTGGCGGGGAGCTGGTGGATGGCATGGGCCCAGTCGACCGGGAGCATCTCGAAGTCGCGGTGCAGCGCTCCGGCCAACGTGACGGGCGTTTCCGAGACATCCAGGAAACCCACCCGCCTTGCCCGCACGGCGTAGGTGCCCGGCTCGAGGCCATTGATCCTGTATGCGCCGTCGGGGGCGCTGAAGACGGTTGTGGCCTTCTTGAGATCGGTATGCTCGACTGTCACCTGGACTCTGGTGATGGGCGCGCCGCCGGAACTGCGAACGGTGCCACTCATTTCTCCCGCAATTGCAACCTTCGGCGAACAAACGAAGGACGCCGAAAACATCATAATAAGAAGCCCGAAGTGAATGAACCGTCTCCAAACACCAATCATTATGCGCCTCGCTTCGCGTGAACCATTCCCCAGCCCCCGCTCTTTTTCCCCTGAATACTCCGCCCGCGCCATCTTCCGGGGAATTGTAACGCGTGGCCTGCCTGATTTGCCAGGAACGCCCCGCGACGACCGTTCCAAATCCGACTCCCTCACTCGTATATACGCGCGATCCGGACGTGGCCAGGCTTGACGGACGGACCTCGAGCGCCCAAGCTTTTCCAGGAGCAGATCCGTTCCCTGCTAGGAGCGATACAGGTTGTTCGTTGTATCGGAGTCCCCGTCACTGCGTCTGGTCAACAGGGAAGCGTGATTCGCGGGACCCGGGTCAGAAGGGTGTCATGCCGACGACCACACAAAGGGCGGATTTCGAGCAGGCTTATGCCGATCATAGCGGGAAGATTCTCGCCTATCTGAGGCGCCTGACGCGCGATCCTCACCTGGGTGAGGAACTTGCCCAGGAGACCTTTATCCGGGTCAACCAGGGGCTGGACAATTTTCGCGGCGAGGCGCGGCTTTCTACGTGGATCTACCGCATCGCGACGAACGTCTACCTGGATTTCTACCGAAGATCGAAGTCCCGGTTCCGCGAGATGCAGCCCTTCACATCGTCTTCGGTCCCTGCTCCGAGCTCCGATCCTGAGGAGCCGTCGGAGCCCAGGCTGGCGGATCGGCTCTGCGAGCAATCCGAAATGGGGAACTGCGTGCGCGGCTTTGTCGACAGTCTCCCGCCCGAATATCGAAGCGTGATCGTTCTCCACGATCTTCAAGGCCTGAAAAACTCGGAGATAGCGCAAATCCTCGATTGCTCCCTCGGTACCGTCAAGATTCGCATCCACCGCGCCCGGCAAAGGCTGAGGGCCCTGCTCGCCCAGCACTGCGACTTCGAATACAGCGAAGAGAACGTACTTCGCTGCGATCGGAAGCAGCCCTCGAAGCGCAGCTAATCCCGGTTTTCCCGTCCACGCCAAGCCCCGGGAGAATATGACCGCCGCCCCCGATCTACCCGCCGTATCCTTTCTCGTTTCACCCCGTCTACGCAAAGAGAAGTGAGAAGACCCCGGGAAAGCGGCACGGCCTGCATGAACGGTGCGTCTCTCAACCACACGAGATCCCCATGACAGATGAAAGGAGATTTGGCCATGCTCCGTGAAAACTCCGATCTGACCAACAAGGAGAAAGCGCTGGTAGCGCTCGCGGCGGCGATGGGAGGCGGTTGTCGAATTTGCGCAGACCGACTGCACCCCATGGCCCAAGCGGCAGGCGCATCGAACGACGAGATTGAAGGCGCCCTCCGTGAGGGTTTGCAGGCGAGGGAGGGGGCAAGCGCAATCATGAAACGAAAGGCCGAAACGCTTCTCGGTCACCGTATTCCCGCGCGGGGCGCAACCAGGGCTGCGGAAGAGCCGGGGATCGCCGGGCTCACCAGGCTGGCCGCCGCCGTTGCGGCCAACGCCGCGCCCGACGCGGCCAGGCATCTCGAGGGCGCGAGCGTCGCGGGCGTGACCGAAGGCGCAATCAACGTGGCCCTGGCGATCGCCCGGAAGGTTCGCACGAAGGCGCAGGGCTTTTCCGATGAGGAGATCGATCAGTCCCGTGAAGAGCGCCACCGCGAGGCGGCATCGCGGGTGAACGAGGTGGTCGCCGAATGCGACGGGAATCCCGAGAGCGAAACCTGTTGTGCCGAGGCGACTCAGGGCAACGCGGACCACTGCGCCTGCGACTGATCTAAGAGGAAGGGGAAACGGTGATGGAAATCTCTGGAACAACGCTGATTATTGTTCTGATCATCGCAGCGATCCTGCTTTGTACACGAGGTTGCTACCGCAGGTGCAGCGGAGGGTGCGGTCGGCCGGAAAAGCGGACGCTCATGGAAGGCACGACCCGAGGAGAAGCGCCACCGGAGGTCCCGTCCTGAAACCGCTGGAAGATGCAGGTTGACGCCATCGCCCTCGGGCCTGCGGAGATCAAGCATGCCCGAGGCGAGGTCAATACCGGCGGCGCAATCCGACGGCGGCCAGCAGGAGGACGAGGAACAGGCCGAGGCCCCCAAGGGAGAGCGCCGGGATTGATGTCTGGGTACAGACGGAAGGTTGCCCCTCGCAGACAAATCCGGGATCGACCTGGCAGGCAAAACCGCAGCCGTCTCCAGGCGCCGTGCCACCGTCGTCGCATCCCTCACCTGCTGTCACAATTCCGTCGCCGCAGACCTCGCTGCAAACCGAGGGCGCGCCGGTGCAGTTCCATCCGGACTCGAGCTGGCAGAGCCCGTCGCAGCCGTCTCCCGGCGCCGTGCCGCCGTCGTCGCACTGCTCAATCCCCTCCACCACGCCGTCTCCGCAGGTCGCGCAGGAGGGGTCGTTCGTCACGTCGAAGACGTTGTCACACTGATCCGTCGTCTCGTTGCAGCTATCGTCCGTGCAGATGCTGCTGTCATCGCAGGCCACCGCCGTGCCTGCCTGGCAGTCGCTCACCGCGTCGCAGGTCTCCACCCCGGTGCAGAACAGCCCGTCGTCGCAGGCGCTGTCATCGACCGTGTTGTCACACGAATCGGTCCCCTCGTTGCAGGCGTCCACCGTGCAGCCGACCCCGTCCGAGCAGTCCACCGGCGTGTCGGCGTCGCACGTCCCCGCCCCGTCGCACGTCTCCGCACCGTTGCAGAACGTCCCGTCCTCGCAGGATGAACCGGAGGCCTCGAACGTGCAGCTCGCCGAGCAGCAGTCCCCGCCCACCGTGTTCCCGTCGTCACACCCCTCACTCGCGGTAAGAATTCCATCGCCGCATACCTCGCTGCAGACAGACGGCGCACCGCCGCAGCTCCAGCCCGACTCCAGCTGGCAGCTCGCGTCGCAGCCGTCTCCAGGCGCCGTGCCGCCGTCGTCGCAGGCTTCGGTGCCCCCGATGATCCCGTCGCCACAGACAATGTTTGCGCCGTTGTAGACCACCAGTGCGAAGTCCTGATCGAAGTTGTCGCCGACATTGGGAACGCCGTTCCCGGCAATGTTCGAGGCTCTAACGGTGATCGTGAAGCTGCCCGTGGTTCCGGCCGGGAGCCAGACACTCTCCACGTTATTCGCGCCGTCGGCTGCTCCTCCCGTCTGCGACACATCCGCCGAGAAGTTATTGCCGCGATAGAGCACGGGGCCGCCTCCGCTGTCGATATTCACCTCGAGATCCAGATCGTTGATCCAGGCGTTCCCGACGGTGGGCCCGGGAGCATCGGTCCAGGCAAGGGTCACGCGAAAAGGGAGCGCAACATTCTGGATCGTCCCGGTACTTTGGTGGGTCTCTCCGGTGGCGTCGAGAATGGCCGTTTGATCGACGAGCGTACGCGCCGCACTGTCAAAGCTGCGCCCGAGGTTCATCCGGCCCATCCCCTGGGTGTTTGACGGCAGCGTATCGTTGGCGGCTACCCCGGTCATGCGCGTCGCGGCGTTCATGAGGTAGGCTTTGAGCATGGCCGGGGATGGCGCGGCGCGCCCCTGATTCAGGAACCACTGGCGCACCAGGGCGGCCCCGCCCGAAACCGCAGGCGTGGAGTGGCTGGTTCCGCTCGACCACGCGTAGAGCGTCTGGCCGGCGGGATGGAACTTGTCGCAAACGCCGACCCCGCTGTTTCCCGGATCCTGGGAGGCTGCGCCGCGGATGTGGGTCCCGGGCGCCATGATATCCGGCTTGATACGGCCGTCCTGCACGGGACCCCGGCTCGAGAAGCCGATCACGTCGTGCGCGTTATCCGCCCCCGAGTTTCCGACGCCGCAGCCGTCCGTCCCCGCCAGATTGAAGTTCTCCCCCGCTCCCACGACAAGCGTGTTCTTCGACGTGGCCCCGTCGTTCCCGAGATCTTCTCGCCGGCAGCCTCCATGATTTCCCGCGGCGAATACGATCAGAATTTCCTGGTTCCCGACTTCGCCTCCGCCCGGTGCGGTTCCGGGACGCGCGTCGCGTGTCAGGGCATCAAACTCCTGCGAGTCCGCGGTGTAGCTGCTCAGAACGCGGGGCGGGCAGCAACCGTTGGGGTTACAACCGGAACCCCAGCTGTTCGAGCTCATTCGGGCCCCGTTCGCATAGGCGGCGCTCGTCAAGGCGGTGTGATCGGGGTTCGTCCAATTGGGGGCAAAGATCCGGGAGCTGCCTACCAGGGCGAAGGGGGCGATCCCCAATCCGTACTGGAAACCGCTACCATCCTCGAAGGCTGTGCCCGTGCTGTCGTTCAGGCCGCCGACGATCGCCGCGTTGATGGTGCCGTGGCCATCGATATCCACGTTGCTTGCCGCCGTGGTATCGATGGTGATTCCGGTCACTTTCTGCACGTAAGCGACACGGCTGCCACCCCCGGAATCGAGAAAGTCCGCGTGTAAATTCGCCGCCGTTATTTGCCCCCGGTCGAGACCGCTGTCACTTACATTGACCGAAAAACTGAAATTGCTGGTGAAACCCAGACCGTTCAACCAGGCAAGGTAGCCGGGGCCGGTGGGCTGGGTGCCCGCCACGTTGACCTGGTCGCCGAGAATCTGTCCCTGGATCTCGCCGGATAGCTTAGGCTCAACCCAGGGCTCCACGTTCACCACGTCGGGAAGCTTCGCGATGCTCTCCAGCGCATCCTCCGGGACAACCAGCCGCAGGTTCACGTAGGGGGGCACGTTCCACGCGTCGCGCAAAAGCTTCCGGGCTTTTCCCTTGATGATGTTGATCGATTCGGCGACACCGGCGTGATCCACCAGCTGAACCGTGACCTTGACCTCTCCGGCGCCGCCTGCATTGAGGCTGGGATGAACACGGTAGGCGGGATGATAGGGGCCCACGAACTGCACGAACGTGTTTCGGTGCACCAAGCTTCGGAGCTTCCCGAGCGCGGCGCCACTGGCCCTGATCAGATAAGCGTTGTTCGCCAGATAGGTGACGGCCTCGACGCTCCCCTGCCCCCGCACCTCGGTGAGCCACTCTTCCTTGATAGGGCCCGCGAACTGGATCAGATAAAGCCGGGGCGCCGGTGATGGGCGGAGGGCGAGGTCTTCTCGAACCGGCGGGAGGGGTTTCGTCGTATCGATTGAGCGATCTCGCAGGGTGATCCGGTTGAGATCATCCCGTACGGTGACCGCTCTTCTCTGCGAGGGGGTGAGCGCGCCCGCCGTGTCGGCGCGCACGATATAGACCTTCCGGTCCGGATAGTCGATCACGAAGCGGGCGCTCAGGGCATCCGCGATGGCCAACCCCTCGCTGTTGTCCTTGAAGACGACGATTTTCGTGGTTCCACGATGGGCGGCGGTTTCTTTCACGACCTCCTGAGCGCGCACCGCCTCCGGACAGAAGTCAAAACAGGCG
>CBDUXZ010000086.1:0-7433 GCA_965371325.1 uncultured bacterium
CGCGGGTCGACCCGCCCACAAGCACTATCTCGTCGCGGTCGCCGGGCTTCAGTCCCGCATCGGAGAGCGCTTTCCGGCAGGGCTCGAGCGTCCGCTCGAGCAAGTCCGCCACGAGCTGCTCAAAGGTGGCGCGGGTCAACTTGATATTCAGGTGTTTCGGGCCGGAAGCGTCGGCCGTTACAAAGGGGAGATTGACGTCCGTCTCAACCGTGCTCGAAAGCTCGATTTTAGCCTTCTCCGCCGCTTCCTTGAGGCGCTGTACGGCCATCGGATCCTTGGAGATATCAATCCCCTGATCCTTCTTGAACTCGGCCGCGAGCCAATCGATGATGCGCTGGTCGAGATTATCGCCACCCAGATGCGTATCGCCGCTGGTCGCCTTGACCTCGACGACGCTGTCCCCCACCTCGAGGATCGAGATGTCGAACGTGCCACCGCCGAAGTCATAGACGGCGATGGTTTCGTCCTTCTTCTTGTTGAGGCCGTAGGAGAGCGCCGCGGCGGTCGGCTCATTGATGATGCGCTTTACTTCGAGGCCGGCGATCGCGCCCGCATCCGTCGTGGCCTGCCGCTGGCCGTCGTTGAAGTAGGCGGGGACGGTGATGACGGCTTCCTTGACAGGCTGCCCCAGGTAGGCCTCGGCGGATCGTTTCAGCTTCTGGAGGATCTTTGCGGAGATCTCCGGGGGTGAATACTTCTTGGCGCGCGCCTCGATCGTGGCGACATCGTTTTCGCCGCGCAAGACCTTGTAGGGGACGAGCGTGATCTCCTCGTCAACCTCACCCAATCGGCGGCCCATGAAGCGCTTGATTGAGTAAACGGTATTCTCGGGGTTGGTGACCGCCTGGCGCTTGGCAACCTGCCCCACGAGCTCTTCGCTCTCCTTGGTGAAGGCGACGACAGAGGGCGTGATGCGGCTTCCTTCCTCGTTCGTAATGACGACCGGCTCGCCCCCCTCCATGACCGCCACGACCGAGTTCGTCGTGCCCAAGTCAATGCCAATGATCTTGCCCATCAGCTATTCCTCCGTGGGCCCCGCAGGGGGCTCGTTACGTTCATGATTCCGGGAGATACGTAAAGCGGGCGGGGCGACCTGAGCGCCCCGCTCCGTCTTGACGTGATTGATAACCTGCTCTGTTCGCATTCAGGCTGCAATGTTGATCTGCCGCGGTTTGGCGTCTTCAACCTTCGGCAGCGTGACCTGGAGCACACCGTCCTTGCAGGCAGCCTTCACACGGGATGCGTCGACGTTCGAGGGGACGTTGAAGGCCCTGCTGAACTCGCCGTAACGCCGCTCGATCCGGTGGACGCTCTTCTCGGTGACTTCCTTCCCCTGACGTCTCTCACCGCGAATGGAGAGAACACTGTCCTTCACTTCGAGGATCACGTCTTCCTTCCTGACGCCCGGCAGCTCGACCGACAGCACGAAGCTGTCTTCTGTCTCGTGGATGTCCACGGAGGGCGTCCAGGACGAGCCCTTGCGGGGAATTCCCAGGAGGACCGGCTCGTTCTCGCCGAACAGCTTGTTCATCTCCGTTTGAATGCTGAGCAAATCGTGAAATGGATCCCACCTCATCACCGCCATGTTTCCTCCTTCCGCCCACCGTTCGGGCTCTTCCGCCCCTCCGCGCCAAAGCCCTGGTGCGCGGTCTCGATGGGCTCTCCGTTTCTTCAGGGCGGAGGAAACCTAAGAGCGACCGAGGGGCCGGTCAAGGGGCGCCGCAAGAAAAAGCGCCAAGAGGAGAACGGACCTCGCCCTTTGGGGCGAGGCAGACCGTGGCGGATAAAATACGCCCTATATTCAATAGCTTGGCCTTAGCGGCCCCTCCCCGTCCTGCCCCGCACCGGGCGCCCTGAAAGCATTGCCACCACCACCGGCTCCCCCAGGATCTGGCGAACCGCATCCCGGAGGGCTTCCCGCCAGGCACGGGTTGGTCCCCCGTCCTGGTAGGCGTCGAGCCGCACGTAAATGGACGACTCGCCCGTTCGCTCGAACTCGCGCTGCACGCGTCCCCGAATGCCATCTCCGGTCACCGTGACGCGCAGGCGAACGCTGCAGTTCTCCACCTTCCTAGAGCCAAAGAGCGGAACCCGGCTTTCGCACGCACTCTCACCGACAAAGCTCACCTCGACGCGGGTTGCGTAGGCCGGCGCGATCGACGCCGGAATTTCCATGATCGGGTAACCCTGCCCCTCGAGTTCCTGGGCGAGAACCTTCTCGGGGGTGGAGAAGAAGCGCCTGAACAGAGCCCGGTCTGCGTGTGGGCAGAAACTTCCGTCGCTCACCAACTCGGGATTCACGCTGTCCGCATATGTGACGACCCCTACCGTCGGAAGGTGCAGGCCATCGACCCGGACGGGTGAGCGCACCGGCAGATCACGGAGATCCGGAGTATGGCATCCCGCCGCAAACCCGATCGCCATGACCGAGGCTACCGCTGTAACCAATCGCATGAAAATCATGGCAAAGCTTCAGCAAAATTCCGCTTGTCGGAGCATAACCAGGGCCCAACCGGATCCCGCCGCCACTGTGAACCCCGCGCCGAGGTTCGAAACCGGCCAGCCCCAGTCTAGGCGATCGGGCCGTGGGGCGCACGTGGACTGCATCGCGCGCCCGGCTGCGCGCCGTTGTGACCGCCCCACGGTTGTGCAATCATGGCCGCGTCGTCTAAAAAAGTGACGGGCCCTTTGCCCGCCGATACCGCGTGGCGGTCATCCCGCAAAGAAAGCGGATCATGTCTGACGTTCCCCGTTTCTCCGGTTTTCCCAGGGACGCGCTCCGGTTCTTCAGTGCGATCAAAAAGAACAACGACCGCACCTGGTTCGAGGCGCAGAAGAAAAATTACCAGGCGTCCGTCCTGGCGACGGCGGAGGCCTTCGTTTCGATTCTCGGGCCAAGGCTGCGGACCCTTTCCAAGGATCTCCGATTCGACCCGCGCACCAACGGCACCGGCTCCGTAAAGCGAATCTACCGGGACACGCGCTTCAGCAAGGACAAGTCTCCCTACAAGACCTATCTCGGCATACTCTTCTGGCAGGGCCCGCGAAAGGCAAAGAAGGAGAATCCGGGATTCCTCTTCCATCTCGATGAGAAGGGCGCGCGAATATTTGCAGGTCTCTACGCCTTCCCGCCCGATGTGCTCAAGGCCTACCGGGCGGCGCTTCTCGACAAACGCCTGGGCAAGGAGCTGGTCTTTGCGATGGAGTCGATTGGAAAAAAACGCGGCTACGAGCTTGGCGGCCCTCATTACAAGCGTGTGCCGCAGGGCTACGATGCCAACCACCCGCGGGCAGAGCTGCTGCGGCACAACAACCTCTATGCAATCTCGCCGCGCATCGAGCCCGCGACCGTGATGTCCCCGAAGCTCCTCGATGCGTGCTTCAAACAGTGTCGCGACATGGCACCTCTGGTGTCGTGGCTCGCGAAAGTGGAACGCCGGACAGGCTAAAGGAAGAGTTCCCGCATGCCCCTCATGACCGTCTCCGAGTATGAAGAGAGTCTCCGCAAGCGCGACATTCAGGTCTACCTTTTCGGAGAGCGCCTTCCGAACGTGATCGACCACCCAATTCTGCGGCCGGCTTTCCGCTGCATCGCCGAGGTGTACCGTCTTGCTCTGGAGCCCGACACCCGGGACCTCATGACAGCCACAAGTCACCTCACCGGCGAGAGGGTGAATGCTTCGAGCATTCTCTGGCGGAGCAGGGAGGATCTCGAGAAGCGCGTCGAGTGGGAAAGGCTGGTTTCGCAGCTGACCGGGCGGGGCGCTCTCCGCTCTCCCGGGCTCGATGCGTTCAACGCCCTTGCCACCACCACGTGGGAGATGGATCGCGAGCTTAAGACCGACTACGGCAAGCGTTTTGAGAATTTTCTTCGGGAGGTTCACGAGAAAGACTGGGCGGTCTCCGGGGCCATGACGGACGTGCGTGGCGATCGATCGCGGCGCCCTTCAGAACAGGCCGACCCGGATCTTTTCCTGCGCGTTGTTGAACGGCGCGATGACGGCATCGTGGTCAGGGGCGCCAAGATGCACCAGACCTCCGCCATCCATAGCCATTGGCATCTCGTCCTGCCGCTTCAGTGCCGCGAGGCCGACCGTGATTACGCCGTTGCATTTGCGGTGCCGAGCGATGCCCCGGGGATCAGCCATGTCTACAGCCGGCAGCCGAGCGATACCCGCAAAACAGAGGAGGGGGGAGAGTTGGATCAGGGCCTCGGAGCATTCGGCGGTTGCGAGACGCTCATGATTTTTGACAACGTCTTTGTCCCCTGGGAGCGTGTCTATCTATGCGGCGAGTGGGATTACACCACCCGCCTGGTCGAGCGTTTCGGCTCCTTTCACCGCTTCTGTTATGGCGGTTGCAAGGTGGGAATCGGCGATGTCGTGATCGGCGCCACGGCGCTTGCCGCTGAGGCGAACGGGGTGGCCGATAAACCCCTCATTCGCGACAAGCTGACCGAAATGCTTCATCTGAACGAAACGATGTATGCCTGCTCGGTTGCCGCGGCCGCCAGGGCGAAACCGCATCCCTCGGGCGTCTGGATTCCCGACCTCGGCCTCGCGAACGTCGCGAAGCTCAACGTCACCCGCTTTCCCTTCGTCATGGCCAGGCTCGCCGCCGACATCGCCGGCGGGATAATGCTCACACTCCCCTCCGAGAAAGACTTCCGATCCGAGAAGGTGGGCCCCTGGATCGAGAAGTACCTGAGGGGGGTCGATCACATTCCCACAGAGAACCGCATACGAATCCTCAGGCTTCTCGAAAACCTCACCTACGGCACGAACGCTACCTACTTCCTGCACGAATCCCTTCACGGCGCTGGCTCGCCGGAATCGCAGAAAATCACCATACGAAAAGAGATCGATCTGGAGTCGCGGAAACGGCTCGCGCGCAGGCTCGCGCAGATTCCGGAGAGCGCCTGAGCGCCGAAACATTTCCGGGTGGGCCGTTCGCATGCAACTACACGGTTCCGGGCGATCCGGCTTGGGGCGAGGCGGGGGCGGGGAGTGTCCAGCAGGATTTGCTATCGCTCCAAGGCTTGCTTGATTTCGAGGATATAGCCATCGGGATCCGTGATGTAGATCGAAAGCCCCTCGCCACGCGCTCCGTTACGCATTGTGGGTTCACCGATGATCTCCACGCCTTTCGACTTCAGGTAATCGGCGATTTCCTCAATGTTGTTCCCCGCAACACCAATGCAGACGTGATCGATGTGACGCTTGCCGAGATCTGGAAGCGGGGAGTCGCCGGAAAGCGGCATGAGATCGATCATCCCGGTTCCACATTGAAGCTGCCAGAGCTGGAATGCTTCGTTGTGGTTCACCAGCGCAAGCCCAAGGATACCCCGGTAGAAAGCGAGCGATGTCTGCGGATCACGAACGCGAAAGACGACGTGATCGAGTTCCCGCAGCCGGATCGGGTTTTCCGATCGATTTGCCACGCGTGACCTCCCACCGACTGATTTTGCTCCCTCGGGCGCGCGACGGCCATGCCGAATTTGCGATCCCTGTCGGAAGACTGAATTCCCTTGACTTGTCGCGGCCTTGCGGGGATGCTGCAGATTGGTACCAACTGCGGTTCCCCCAGTTCCACCCCCCGGGAAGCCGAGCTCGGCCCGGAAGAGCCCCGTGGAAGCCAGGGATTGGGATCGACTCGCAACGCGCTATCACCGGGAAGTCATCAGCCCCTTCCAGAAGGGCGTCGAGAACCCCCTCCCCGCGACCCTCAAACGCATCCGGGGTGCGCGGCAGATGCGCGCCGCCGAGTTCGGCTGCGGGACGGGCTCCCTTCTCCCGCTTCTTTCCAGCCGCTTCGGGCACGTCACGGCGATCGATTTCTCGGAGAGGATGCTCACCCTTGCGCGCCGGCGCGTGACCCGCGGGAACGTGCGCCTGGTCCGCCGGGATCTGCGCGATCTCGGCGCGCTGCGGGAGCGTTTCGACGTCGCCATCACCGTAAACGCCATTCTCGCCCCCGACACTCGGGAGGTCAACGCGATCATCGGTGGAATCTTCCGGAGCCTTCGACCCGGGGGACGGCTCGTCGCGATCTTCCCCGCGATGGAGCCCGTGCTCTATCAAGCGATGCTGATCTATGAGGAAGAAGTCGGCGCCGGGGGTGAGCGGAAACGCGCGCTTTCGCGCACACGCCGGCGTCTGGAACGCTCGAAGTTCAACTTCGAAATCGGGCTCTACGAAGACGCGGGACTGGCACAGAAGTTCTACTACGAATTCGAAATACGCTTCCGACTCCAGCGCGCGGGTTTCAGATGGATCCGCATCGGGAAGGTTCTCTATCCCTGGAAAGCCGGGCGCATCGGATACGATCTCTTCCCCGGACAACCCCGGATGTGGGACTGGTTTGTGACGGCCCGCCGGCCGCGAAAACGCGACGCGCACCCCGGAACAGCACGCCCGCCTCCCTTAGGGCTCGCCTAAGCAGCTGAATTTCCATAGAAATCCGCACCGACCCATTTTTCTGCTTTAATCGCAAGATCCGGATAGATGGATCGGATGCTCCAGCTGTATCTCTTCTTGCAGGTGGCGCGGACCCGGATCCCGCGCGCAAGGAGGGCAGGCAATGGGTTATTTTGATGCGAGGGTGGAGATTGCGAAAGTCAGGGAGAACGGCGCGGCGGAGGATGACCTTCGTGGCGTCCGGAAAACGCTCATGAGGGATGACGCACGCTGGCGAGCTGTCGTGAACCGGGATCGCACCGCGGATGGGGCCTTCGTGGTCGCGGTAAGCTCCACCGGTATTTACTGCCGCCCTTTCTGCCCCAGCCGCAGACCTTTACGAAAAAACGTCACCTTTTTCGACACGGCCGCCATGGCAGAGGCCGCGGGTTATCGCGCCTGTCTTCGTTGCCGCCCGGATAAGAACGCGGGTTACCCGCGACACGAAGACAAAGTGCTCGCCGCCTGCCGTTACATCGAGGAGAGCGCCGAGCGTATCCCGACCCTTGCGGACATCGCCTCCGAGATCGGAATGAGCCCCTTTTACTTTCAACGGATCTTCAAGAAGATCCTCGGCGTGACTCCCCGCCAGTACGCCGACGCCCACCGTGTTCGTCGTCTCAAGAACAAACTTCAGCAAGGCGAGGGAGTAGCGCCGGCGCTCTACGACGCGGGATACGGTTCGAGCAGCCGCCTTTATGAGAAAGCGCCCGGGCAGCTGGGCATGACCCCCGCAGCCTATGGAAAAGGGGGAGAGGGCGAGGTCATCCGCTACACCGTTCCGAAAACCTCCCTGGGGCGCATTCTCCTCGCGGGCACTGTGCGTGGCATCTGCCGAGTTTCGATGGGCCCGACCATCTCGGAGCTGGCCCGGGATCTCCACGAGGAATTTCCGAATGCCTCGCTTGTGCGGGACGACAAGGGACTCAAATCCTGGGTTCGGGCGCTTCTGGAATACCTGAACGGGCGCCGCACGCT
>CBDUXZ010000087.1:0-7402 GCA_965371325.1 uncultured bacterium
TGGTGGGGCTTCGCCCGACCCTCTATGCCTGGGGAAAATACGAGGACGATCTCTCACGGCGCTACGAGGTGATCGATCACGAGGCGCGGGACCGCGTGGCTGGATTCGTGACGCTGGCGGGCGGAAAGCTTGCCGCATACAGGCGGATGGCGCAGGACACGACCGATCTGGTCGCGGGCAAGCTGGGGGTGAGCGCTGCCTGCAGAACTCATATCGAGATGCTCCCCGGAGCCAGGGGCCATGCGGATACGCCGCGGATAGCAGAGAAGGCTCGAATTTCCCTCTTTACCGCGGCGCGGACGGCCTATCGCCACGGCGATCGGACCGAGGAGGTTTTCTCGAGTGTCGACGACAACCCGCGCTGGTCGAGATCGGTCTGCGGTTGTGAGCAGGTGACAGAGGCCGAGGTGCGTCACTGCGTGCAACGCGAGCTGGCGGGGACACTTTCCGATCTCTGGTACCGCACGCGCCTGGGCATGGGGCCTTGCCACGGCATGGCCTGCGCGCCCCGGGCCGCGCAGATACTTGTGGATGAGCAGATGCTGGAACCGCCCGACGGGCATGAAGAGGTGGCGCGTTTTCTCGAGTTCCGGTGGCGGGACAAGTATCCGGTCGCCGATGGTCTGGAGATGGCGCAGGAGGAGCTGGCGCGGGGAATATTCATCGGCGCATACGGTTACGACGCATTCCGGGAGGACGACGGCCACCGAAGCGCGGGAAATCGGGAGACTAGGGGTTGAGTATCCGGACAGACATCGCGGTAATCGGAGGAGGCCTCTCCGGGGTCACGGCCGCACTGCGCGCCGCGAGTATGGGGCGCGACGTCGTGGTTGTGCGAAAAGCATACGGCGGCACCGCCGTTGGATGCGGTGCTTTCGATGTTCTCGGAGCATGGGGAGACGAGGCGCATCGGCTCTCCTTCGACCCGCGGAAGGGAGCGCAGCACGATCCCATGCGCTCGCTCGCGCTGCTCGTCGGCGGCCGGTCCGCACATCCCTACAACCTTTTCGTCGAGACCGGCGCGGACTCCGAGAAGGATCTCTGGAAGTCTTTCAGGGCACGGTTCGATACGTGCGCCTCCTTCCTTATCGATCGTCTCGCGAAGACAGGTTACGCGCTGTCGGGGAGTGTTGAGACCATGAGCGCGCATCCCACGACGCAGGGGACGCTGCGCTGGACGAACTTCGCGCCTCTCTCCGTTCACCGGGGCAACGTGGCCTCATGGCGGAAGGGGCGGGTGGCACTCGTCGGTATCGATGGCGTCGATTCGTTCGACACCCGGTTCGCCTGCCGAAGCCTGGTTGCCTTGTTCGCGGACTACTTCGATAATGATCCGGCGAAATTCGAGCCCTGCACGGTGAGCCTCCCCTGGGCCCGGGCGGAGGGGGGGTTTCTCCCTGCCGAAGTGGCGCGGGATCTGGACGATCCGGACCGGCGGGAGGGCTTCATATCGGCCGTGGAGAGCGCGCTTGAAGGGTCGGCCTGCAGCCACGCCGTCGTGGCGCCGCTCCTCGGCCTCGATTCACACGCCGAGACGCTCGATCTCCTCGAGAAACGGACGGGGGTTCGCGTGAGCGAGCCCATCATCCCGGCGCCTAACGCCATTCACGGGCTTCGCCTTCAGAAGGCACTCGACCGCGCACTGGCGTCGGCGGGGGTGCGTGTCATCCCGGCGCGTGTGAACGGCTTCGAACCTTCCGGATCGGCTGTTCGCGCGATCAGTGGCGAAGGGGAGGAGGGGCCGCTGCGTCTCGAGGCGCGGCGGTTCGTACTCGCGACGGGGCGTTTCTTCGGAGGGGGACTGGTGAGCGAGCAGGGGATTCGCGAGCCGATTTTCGATCTCCCGGTTTTCTATGGTAACCAGGTGGTGCGTGAGCGATCGGTCTTCCCGCTCCTCCGGCGCCGGTACTGGTCCCGCCACCCGGCCTTTGAAGCGGGCCTGCGCGCATCGGAAGATATGAGACCCCTGGATGGCGAAGGACGCGTTGCCTTCATAAACCTGTATGCGGCAGGCTCCATCCTCGGGGGCTTCGATCTGGCCGTCGACGGGACGGCCCAGGGCGTCGACGTGCTGACGGGCTTCGAGGCAGCGGGACGCGCCGCCGGCGAAGGATCCTGAGAGCGGCAGCCCGGAGAACACGGACAGAAAGAGAGCGTTTCAGCGTGACGCGTAAGAAGTTTTTCACATATGCCTTCATGGCCAAATTCTATTTCGGCCATCACCTCTCCCGCCTCTGGCGGTCGGCGCGAGACCAGGAGGGGGAGCTCGACAAGTTTCTCGAGAACTATCGGGCGGATCGGATCCTGCCCTACACACCGGGCGAGCGGGCGGCACTTCCCGGCTTCCAGACCTGCGTTAGCTGCGGCCTTTGCACCCATGAGTGCCTTCTGTCCTCTTCACCCGGCGATCTGCTCCGGGGCAGCCATGTGGACCCCCGACTTCTGGCCGTCGCGTACACGAGATCAATCCCGGAGCTCTGGTCGGCGCGTGAAATCATGGCGCGTTGCAAGGAGTGCAACCTCTGTGAGGAGATCTGCCCGACCGGCACGCCCCTCAAGCGAATGGTGCATTTTGCCGCGGATAAAATCCGCCAGGAGGCACCGGCCTGAGGCCACCACGGCCCGAGGCTCTCCCCACGCCTCTCAAGGAAGGACCCATGCCGGCAACCCCCCTGACCCCGATTAACGCGGAGCGCGCCGTTGCGCTCGGTTCCATCTTCCCGCCGGATCGTATTTCGACATCGACGCCTGACCGCATCGCCTATGCACGCGACCTCTGGCCCATGGGCCAGCTCTGGGCGAGGAGCGGACAATTCCCCCATCCTCCCGACGCCGTCGTCTGGCCGGAGAATCCGGATGAAGTGGCGGCCCTCTTGCGTCTGGCCAACGCGCAGCGCTTCCCGGTCATTCCCATGGGCGGGGGCTCGGGCGTGTGCGGCGGCACGCTCGCGCTTCATGGGGGGGTGATCTTTGATCTCAAGCGGATGAGGCGTGTCCGGGAGCTGGATGAAGAGTCGCTTCTGGTCACAGCCGAGGCGGGGATCATCGGGCAGCATCTCGAGGAGTGGCTGAACGGCCGCGGCTACACCCTCGGCCACTTCCCCTCGAGCATCTACTGCTCGACTCTTGGTGGCTGGATTGCCACCCGGAGCGCCGGACAGCTCTCCACCAAGTACGGGAAGATCGAGGATATGGTGCAGGGGATGGAGGGGGTTCTCCCGGATGGCACGCGCTTTTCCTCAAAAGTGACGCCACGGACGGCGGCCGGGCCCCGCTTTGATCAAATACTCCTCGGGAGCGAGGGGACCCTCGGCGTGATCACGGCCGCGACCTGCCGTGTGCGGCCGCTCCCCGAAGCGCGCCGTTTTGCGGGGTACATCTTCCCGGACATCAAGACCGGTCTCAGGGCCATCCGGCTCATGATGCGCGCCGGACTCGATCCCGCGGGTGTTCGTCTTTACGACGAGCTCGACACCTCGATGACGATGACGGCGCTGGGACTCGATCTGTCTGGTTGTCTTCTCATCCTCGTCTTCGAGGATCTGGAAGCGCTCATCGACGCGAAGGCCGAAGTCGCGCACAAGATCTGTCTGGCCGAAGAGTGCCGGTCGCTTGGTCCCGATCCCGCGAAGCACTGGTGGGAGCACCGCTACGACATCAGCTATAAGCAGAGCATCATTTATCAAGGCGGAATGCTGGTCGACACGGTCGAGGTGGCGACCCGCTGGGCGAACCTGGAACGCCTCTACGACGCAATGCGGGGGGTGATCGGCAAGCGTGTGACCTGCCTTGCCCACTTCAGCCATGTCTACCCCGAAGGGGGCTCGATCTACTTCACCTTCGTGGGTCGCGCGGAAGATGGCGATGACCAGGCGCTTTACCAGTCTGTGTGGCGTGAGGCGATGGAGGCCTGCGTGGCAGCCGGCGGAACGATCAGCCACCACCACGGTATCGGAGTCCTGAAGGCCTCCTGGATGGGGGCGGAGCACGGAGAGCTGCTCCGCATCTACCATGCCCTGAAGAGGGCCCTTGATCCCAACGAAATCATGAACCCGGGGAAGCTGATCTCATGAGCAAAGCGGCATCGCCTGGATCAACTGGAGAAGGCCTGGCCGGACACGCGCAGGCACTCGAGCTGTGCACCTACTGTCCCAAGATGTGCCGGCTGGCCTGCCCGGTCGCGGAGGTCACGGGCCGAGAGTCCACTATTCCCTGGGCGCTGATGGGTCTTGCGAACCACGTGAGGAAAGGACACGTGGTGCTGACTCCCGAGATCTCCCGCAGCTTCTACGATTGCACGAATTGTCTGCGTTGCCAGACCTACTGTCTTCATGACAATGACGTCCCTGCCGCGCTCCGCACCGCGCGCAGCCTTGCGGTGGCGGAGGGGAAAGAACCCCCGGAGGTGGCCGCGATGCGCGAGCATTACCGCGATAACGGCTCGATGTTCGAGGCCGGCGATCGCGATGCAACCGCCCGCGCGGTCGTTTCCGCGGGCGTTGAAGGCGGGGGGCGTGCGGGGCTCCTTCTCGCGTGCGCAACGGCGGCAAACCCCGAGGAGGCCGCCCGGACCGCCCGCGCGCTCTCCCTGGTGGGAGTCCAAACAGCGCTTCCCGATCCCGCGTTTCGCTGCTGCGGGGCGCCGCTCCTGGATGCGGGGCTCATGGAGGAGTTCACAAGGGTCGCCCGCGAGAACCAGGGAATGCTTGCGGGTTTCGACCGGTTGATCTGTGACGCGAGTATTTGCGCGCGAACCCTCGAGCGCGACTACCCCCGGGTCGGCGCGGCGCTCCCGGTCCCGGTGGAAGACATCGCGATCACGCTCGACAGGGCGCTTTCGGAAGGAAAGCTCGACGGCGCCCGAAAACGCTCCGAGAGGGCCGTTTATCACGACCCCTGCCATCTCGGCAGGCATGCAAAAGCGTATGATGCGCCCCGGCGGGTGGCCGCCGCGCTCTTCAAGGATCCCCCGGCGGAGTTTCCCTGGTCGCGCGATCGCGGATCCTGCTGCGGCGGCGGGGGCGGTTTTCCGTTCGTGAACCGCAAGGTGGCTAGGGCCATGGGAGGGGCGATTTCCGCCCGGGCGAAGGAGCAGGGCTGCGAGATGATCGTCACGGCATCGGCGGAGTGCGCGGCGATGATGACCGAGGCGGAGCCGCGCCTGCCCGTTCGCACGCTTGCAGCCCTCGTGGCGGATGCGCTCGAGTAAAAGGGGGAGTCGGCCGTGGCAAAAGTTGCATGCATCGTGAATCCCCGATCGGGCAACGGCGCAACGGGGAAGCGCTGGCCGGAGATCGAGAAATCCCTCTCGGCGCATCTCGGGGAGATACGCGGCTATCTTACGGAAAGGCCACGCCACGCCACGGCGCTCGCGCGGCGCGCGCTCGAGGAGGGAGCCGAACTGGTCATTTCAGTTGGCGGCGACGGCACAAACAACGAGGTCGTGAACGGCCTCTTCGAGGATGGAAAGCCTTTGAATCCCCGTGTGGCGATGGCGGTCATCCCCGGGGGAACGGGCGGGGATTTCGCCCGTTTTCTGAAGATTCCGAGGGATCCCGAAGCAGCCGCAGAGCGCTACGCCGCTTCGACGCCGCGCACGATAGACGTCGGGTGTCTCACCTGCGTCGATCACGAGGGGCAGGAAGCTTCGCACATGTTCCTGAACATCGCGGGCTTCGGTATCGGCGGCGAGGTGGACGACCGCGTGAACCGGACCACCAAGGTATTCGGCGGCTTCGCGAGCTTTCTCTGGGCCACCATCATGACGCTGTTCACCTATAAGAACCGTCCCGTCCACCTTCGTGTGGACGATGCTCTGGACGAGGAGTGTGTTATTCAACACGTGACGGTGGCGAACGGCCAGTACTTCGGCGGCGGGATGTGGGCCGCTCCCGATGCGATTCTGGACGACGGACTCTTCGACATCATCATCTCGGGGGACATCACGAAGGGCGAAATGCTTCTCCACGGCGGCGACATCTACAAGGGAAAGCACCTCGCGCATTCGAAAAACCGGCTGCTTCGGGGGCGAAAGGTGACGGCCACGGCCGTGCAGACGACCCTTATCGATATGGACGGTGAGCAGCCCGGGCGCTTGCCGGTCTCCCTCGAGATCGTTCCCCGGGCGCTCCGTTTCCTGGGGGCCTGAGAGTCACTTCACCCTGTGTCGGCGGGGATGGCCTGCCGCCGTGATGGCCGCCCGGGCCCGAATTGACACCCCTCGGGCGCTTTGTATACTGCATACAATTCGACCCCTTCCCAGCGAGGTTCTCCGTGCCCCAATTCGAAAAGCTCGAGGCCCCCACGGAGGGGACCCCTATCCGCGAAAAGCCCGATCTCTCCCTCGAGGTGCCCGATGATCCGATCATTCCCTTCATCGAGGGGGACGGCATTGGCCCCGACATCTGGGCCGCCTCGGTCCGCGTTTTCGACGCGGCGGTGAAGAAGGCCTACGGAGGCCGAAAGCGCATCGTCTGGTTCGAAATTTTCGCGGGAGAGAAGTCGAACGAGGTCTACGGCCCCAACACGTGGCTTCCGGATGACACCCTCCGCGCGATCGAGAGCTACAAGGTTGCTATCAAAGGTCCTTTGACAACGCCCGTCGGGGGAGGCATTCGCTCCATCAACGTCACGTTGCGCCAGCGCCTCGATCTTTACGCATGCGTGCGGCCGATTCGATGGTTCGAGGGCGTGCCGGCGCCCGTCAAGGCGCCCGGCAAGCTCAACGTCGTCATCTTCCGCGAGAACACTGAAGACGTTTACGCGGGGATCGAGTGGAAGAGCGGAACGCCCGAGGCGCGCAAGGTGATCGACTTTTTGAACAAGGAGATGGGCGCGGGGATACGCGACGAATCAGGCCTGGGCGTTAAACCCATCAGCCCCTTTGGCACCAGGCGGCTCGTCCGGCGCGCCATCCAGGAGGCGATCAAGCGCGAGCGCAAGTCGGTTACCCTCGTCCACAAGGGGAACATCATGAAGTTCACCGAGGGGGCATTCCGCGACTGGGGCTACGAGCTGGCGCGCGAGGAGTTCTCGGAAACCACCCTGACGGAGAAGGCGCTCTGGGACGAGCACGGCGGGCAAATCCCGGAGGGGAGAGTGCTCATCAAGGATCGCATCGCCGATGCAATGTTCCAGCAGGTGCTCCTCCGCCCCGACGAGTATGAGGTGATCGCCACCCCTAACTTGAACGGCGACTACCTCTCCGACGCATGCGCCGCGCAGGTCGGTGGACTCGGCCTCGCGCCCGGGGCCAACATCGGTGATAACGCCGGGCTTTTCGAGGCTACGCATGGCACTGCGCCCAAATACGCCGGACAGGACAAGGTCAATCCGGGATCCGTTATCCTCTCCGGCGTCATGATGCTCGAGCATTTGGGCTGGGACGACGCGGCGCATCTCA
>CBDUXZ010000088.1:0-7388 GCA_965371325.1 uncultured bacterium
TCGATCACGACCCGCCTGCTCCCAAAGGCCCCGGCCCAGGAACCTGCTACCGTCTCTGGCCAGGTGAGGGCTAAACTAGTACCATTTTATGACAACCTTTGATCACACGTGGAAAAACATTGCCAAAGCCAGGAAAAGGAAATTCTGGAAGATTACAGTATTTCCCTTTCGGCTGATTAAGGGGATCGCCCTCGTTATCGGCGTCACCCGGAGGGGCGGCCCGCGGAACCCCCGACTCTCCGGGTCGGGGATGGGCGGGGTTCCGGAGGAGCGGGCCTCTAGCCGGGGCGGCCCGCGATCAACCCGATCCCCATGCTCACAACCTGGCACCCCTTCCTGTGTGTGGCCCGCGCGGCCCGGGGGTGGCAGGGCCGCCTTGAACGTCCCCCCCCCAAACTCTTCCGGGGGGAGAAGTTCGCACCGGATGCGCGTGGCCCTTTTGCGCGGGGGCGTGCCTGTGGTAGCCTGCGTCGCCTGAGGGGGGAGACTTGCACACGCGCCGGCGCCTCGCCGGACATTTCGTTCCACCTGTTTCCGGGGACGGGTTTTCGGATCGTCCCAAGTCTATTCAGAGGACGCCTTGATTGTCCGATGAATGATCGAGGCATGGTTTAGGTTCACCGTAATGAAAGATGAAGAGGGATAAAGGGAGGAAGGTTCGATGCCCAAAGTTTGTCGTACACCAATTTTTCGACCCAAACGCTTTCCGCTGGGGGTTCCGGCCGCCGCACTCCTGTTGGTCGGATTGCTTCTGATCGGGGCGTGCGGTGAGGGTCAGACGCTTCCGGCCGGTCGCGTTGCCCTCGATCCGGAATCAGCCGAGGTTGCCCGGAACATCCAGGCGAACCTGAAGGAATTCCTGATCACCAATAAGGTCCCAAACACGGCTAAGGTCGAACTGAAGTGGGTCAAGAAGTCGCCCTATGAAGGACTGTACGAGGCGAGTTTCACCATCGAGCGTGGCGGAACCGTGGGGCGGCGGTCGTTTTTCTTCGATCGGCCAGCCAAGCATTTTGTCTTTGGCCCGGTCTACACAGTCGGAGAGATCAAGCGGAGGCGGGTGGAGATGCGCAACATGGCGCTTCTGGACCGCGCGGCGAAGGGGCCCGAAGGCGCGCCCGTGGTCATCGCCGAGTATTCCGACTTCGAGTGTCCCTTCTGCGGCGCCGCATCCCGAACCATCAATGGGCTTCTCAGAAAGTACAAGGATGATCTCCGATTGGTGTTCAAGCACATGCCCCTGGCTGAGCTGCATCCCTGGTCCTATGATGCCGCCCTCACGGCCGAGTGCGCCGCATCCCAGGAGCCGGAGACTTTCTGGTATTTCCACGATTACTATTTTGATCCCGTGCACCGCCTGACGGCGGACAACTTCAAGGACAAGACCCTGGCCTTCGGGAAGACCATCGGCCTCGACGTCGAAAAGCTGAGCGCCTGCGTCGAGAAGAAGGAGCCGAAGGCCAAGATCGATTACGATCTTGGCGAGGCGATGAACTACGGGTTCTCCTCTACGCCAACGTTCGTCATCAACGGCGTGGTGGTGGTCGGGAATCAGGAGTTCTCCGTCTTCGAGGAGATCATTCAGGAGGAGCTTCGGAAGGGGGGCAAGCTGGGGGGATGAGCGCTCCTGCCTCTTACGAACCAGGAAGGCCTCGAGGAACATGCGCTTGAAGATTCTGTTCACTATTCCCGGGAGGAACAGCTGATGCACTCGTTTTACAGAACAGCCGTGTGTGCGATTTCGGCTCTGGCCCTTTGTTTGGCCGCGCTCCCCGCGTGCTCGGGCGAGGAGAGCGGCGAGACGGCGAAGGCGCCCGCAGGAGACGGACCGGCGACTGTCGAGACCGTGGATTTGGACGCCGTCGTTGAAAAGGCCAGGAACAGCGTGGAGAGGATGCGCCTGACGCTGTCCGCCGGTCGCGATACGAAGATCGAGATTCTCGGCGCCAGGCCGGGTGAGATCCCGGGGATCGTGATGCTGGAGGTGCGCGTCACGGTCGAGGGGCGCACCGCCAAGCGGATAGTTCCGGTCACCCCGGATCTGAAGTACGTCATCGCCGGCGCCATTCTGCCGCTGGGAAAAATTCCGCGCCAACGGGTTCTGCTCGAGAACGTAGAGACGACCGGTGCGGCTGCACGCGGGAACCCCGACGCGGAGATCACGATAGTCGAGTACTCCGACTTTCAGTGTCCTTATTGCAAGGCGATGCAGCCGATACTCCAGCGTCTGCTCCGGGAGTACGAGGGGAAACTCAGAGTCGTCTTCAAACACTATCCCCTGCGGATCCACGATTGGGCCTGGGACGGGTCGCTTATGGCCGAGTGCGCGAGGAAGCAGAATCCCGAGCTCTTCTGGAAGCTTCACGATTACTACTACTCGGGAACAAAGGGGATTTCGCGCGACAACGTTCTACCGCTGACACAGGAGGTTCTTAGCGGGGAAGAGATCGACATGAAAGCCTTCACCAAGTGCTATCTCGACGAGGAGTTCGGCGATTACGTCCGGAAGAACCTCGATGAGGGGCGGAGCATTGGTGTCCGGGGGACCCCCGTGTTTCTCGTGAACGACGTGTATCTCTCAGGCGGTTTACCCTATGAGATGCTGAACGCGGTCATTCTCGAGGAGCTGGGCGAAGACTGGCTGGATGAGGGGGAGTGACACGGAGGAAGGCGCGATGGCGGGAGCGCGTGGGCGGCCCTGAAGGTCGTCTCCATCTCCTGCGAAGCCAGCCCATGAGAGCCCGCGGGGGCTTTCCCTTCGCGCCGGTGCTCCTTGCGGCCACCGTCCTCACCGCCTACGGGGGTGTCTATGACGCCCCCTTCATCTTCGACGATTTTAAAACGGTTCTGCGGGAGCCGGGGGCCGATCTCGCGCAGGCTTTTCGCGCCCATCCGACCCGCATTGTCCCGGAGCTCTCATTCGCGCTGAACCGCGCCCTGGGCGGGAGTTTGGCGGGCTTTCACGCGCTGAACGTGCTCATTCATCTGCTGAACGCGTTCCTGGTCCTGGGCCTGCTTCGCGCGATGAAAAGGCTCCGCCCCTCTGGCATACCCCCCTGGGCGCCTGTTTCGGGGGCGCTCATCTGGGCGCTCCATCCTCTCCAGACCAGCGCCGTCACGTATCTTTCGCAGCGCGTCGCTTCGCTCTCCGCGCTCTGCTATCTCTGCGCCGCGCTCTGCTACCTCCGGGCGAGGGAGAGGCAGATCGGCGGTGCGCGGTTCGGTGCGGGAGCCCATCTCGGCTGGTATCTCTGCGCCCTCCTTGCCGCGCTGCTCGCGGCCGGGGCGAAGGAGAACGCGGCCACGTTGCCCGCAGCGATCCTCCTGCTGGAGCTCGTCATCGTGGGCCGGCGGGAGGGGGAGCGCATCTGGGCGCGACTTGCGGGCCTGCTCCCCTTCGCGGTAACGCCGGGTCTGCAGATCGGCCACCTGCTCTGGATCAAGTTTCAACTGGGCGCCGCGCTCACCCAGGCAACACCGCTTCCCGGGGCCGTTGCTGGCGCCGCGGGCGCTGGCGCCGCGGGCGCTGGCGCCGCGCGCGGACTCCAGAGCCCAATTTACGGCTATCTGGGGGTCTACCAGGGATGGAACTTCCCCATGCCCCGGGAGTATCTTCTGACGGAGGCAGGGGTGCTCGTCCGCTACCTGAAGCTCTGGCTCCTGCCGATAAACCAGGTCTTCGACGCCTACGTCGTTCCCGTTACGCGCGCCGCTGACCCGCGCTTCCTTTTCCCGGCGGCGCTCCTCCTTGCCATCGGCGGCGCAGCGCTCAGCCAGGCGCGGCGAAGGCCCTGGGTGACCTTCGGCGTGCTCTGGTTCTACGTCACCATGGCCGTCGAGTCGTCGTTCATTGCGATCGCCGACTTCATGTTCGAGCACCGGATGCTGCTTCCCAGCTTCGGGCTCATGGTGGCCTCCCTGGGACTTGTGGGACCGTGGCTCTCCCGCCGCCGACGGACGGGGACGGTGCTGATCATCCTCATCACCCTCCTGCTTGGCGCGGCCACGGTTGACCGGAACCGGGTCTGGGAGAGCCCGTTGGCGCTCTGGCTGGACAACGTGGCCAAGGCCCCGCTGAAGGTGCGCGGCTGGGTGAACCTCGCCCACGTTTATGAGATGAACAAGCAGTTCGATCTCGCCGAGGCCGCGTTCATCCGCGCCAACAAGGTTTTTGATCGAACACGCGAAATACACTTCGGCCTCGGGGTGGTGCAGATGCAGAAGGGCGACAGCGCGGCCGCGGAGAAGTCCTTCCGGCGGGCGATCGAAATCGATCCCTTTTACCCGGAGGCGCACTACAACCTCGCTGCCCTTCTGGCGATGGCCGAACGCGAGAAAGAGGCCGAGCGATTGCTGCGTTGGGTTCTCTTTCTCAAATCGGAGTACGGCCCGGAGGCGCACTACAACCTCGGTGTCATCTACCTGAAGCAGGGAAAGTCCCAGGCCGCCCTGGGGGAACTCGAAGCGGCACTCCCTTCGTTGGGGAACACCCCGCAGCTCCATGAAACATTGGCCATGGCCAACCGGAGACTGGGGCGGCAGAAGGAGGCCCGGCGCCACGCCGACCTCGCAGTCCGATTGCGCCGGGAAGCCGCGGGCCGTTCCGAGTAACTGCCTGCTCTAGTCGGATCGCCCCAGCGCCTTGCGGAAAAGTTCGAGATCGCGCCGATCGATTCCGCCCATCGCCAGGAGGAGAGTCAGATACGCGGGGACGAGGGCGAGCAGAAAGGGGCGGGGGGAGACGCCGGCGATCGGGAGAAGAGCGAGGATGCCCGTGGCGAGGAGCGGCCGCCACACCGCGGCGAAGAGCCTCCGGATCAGCGGGCGGGTTTCCGGGAGCCAGGCGAGGAACGGAAGGTTCACGCCGGAGGCGAGGAGCGCGGCGATGGCCGCACCCGTCATTCCGTACCGTGGGATCAGCGCGAAGTTGAGCGCCAGAGAGACGAACACCGTAATGAGTGAGAACACGAAGAAAATTCGCTGCCGTCCTGCCGCCGTGACGGCGTCGAAGGTCACCATCCCGGTGAACGAGAAGAAGAGCGCCCACATGAGGATCGAAAGTGCCGTGGACGCTGGCACGTAGGGGTCGCCGTAAACCAGGCGCATGACCGGCTCGGCAAGAATGGTGAAGCTGAGTGCGAGCGGCAGGACAAAGATCCCGAGAACCTTGTAGCTCCAGTACGAGGCCTCGTAGTAACGCGCGGATGAATGGCGATCATAGCGCGCCATGAGTGGATAGGCCGACATGAGCAGGACTGCCGGAATGATTGTGAACCCCTCGTAGAGACGAACGGCCGCGACATACTGTCCCAGTTCTTCCGCCCCACGGAGTGAACGGAGGATGATCTGGTCGGCCCTCACGGCGATCAAGACACAGATGGTGTTGAAGGCCAGGGGAGAGGCCTCTCGGAGGATGGCCCGCCACAGGGCCGGGTCGTAGGCAAGCCGTGGCCGAAGATCCCGCCGGGAGAGCCAGCCCGAAAGGAGGAGGGAGGCGACCGGGGCGGCGGCGAGCGCTGCAACGACCAGCTCGAGGTGGTGCTTCGCCAGCCCGGGGCGAAGCGCCGGGGCCAGCGCGGCCAGGAGGAGAAAGCTCGCCGTGACGGCGCCCTGCAGGAACGATAGCCAGGCCGCCCGTCCCACCCGGAGGTGAGCCTGGTAGAAAGCCGGGTACAGTGTGCCGAACGTGAAGGGGAGGGTGGCGCAGGCCAGGGCGCCAAGCCAGGCCAGGCGCGGTGTGGGCGCAGCGAGCACGAGAAAGAGGATCGCGAGGAGGGCTGCGCCGAAGGAGAGGACGGTCCGTAGGCCAATGGCTGCGCCCAGGAGGGTCTGGGTGCGATCGGGGTGACGGGCGACCTTCTTCAGGACGGTTTTTTCGATGCCGAAATCACCGAGAAAGACGAAGAAGGCCTGGACCGCGACGATGTAGCCGAGATCGCCGAAGCCAGCGGTCTCGAGCACACGCGCCAGAACGGCAGCGGTGCCAAGCTGGACGCCCTTCACGGCGGCCTGCCCCAGGAAACCGAAAACGGTGTTGCGCGCGACTTTCGCGACCGTGGTCATGGGGCCCTCATCTGCTACCGAGCCCTCCGGGGCGCGGGGATGCCACGTCTCCGCGATCGGTGGGCGGGCGGCTGCCGGGGGGGGAAGTGATCCCGGGGGCACAGGTGACAGGGGGTTGGGCCGATAATACGAGGGTACGTGCTATAATTCCGGCTCCGCCACCCAGGGGGCCGGCCATCCATCCCGCTTAGGCGCCAGACCCAGGGAACTCCTTGAAGCTCTCGATTATCATTCCCGCATACAACGAAGTGAACACCCTGCCCGAGGTGATCCGGCGCGTCATGGCCCTGCCCGTCGAGAAGGAAGTCATCGTGGTCGACGACGGATCGAGGGACGGGACCGCCAATATCCTGGCGGACATACGGTTGCCTCACCTCAAGACGTTTTTTCATCCCAAGAACCGGGGGAAGGGGGCGGCCCTGCGCACGGCCTTTGATCACGTGACGGGGGAGATCGTGGTGATCCAGGACGCCGACCTGGAGTATCCGCCGGAGGAGATCCCCCAGCTCGTGGCCCTCGTCGAGGCGGGGAAGGCCGACGTCGTTTACGGTTCGCGATTTCTCGGCCGGCATCGCGTCTTCATGTTCACCCACTACCTGGGAAACAAGGTCGTCAACCTCTTCGCCAACGTCCTCTACAACACGGTTCTTACAGACCTCATGACAGGGCACAAGGCCTTTCGCGCGGAACTGCTATCCGAAATGAATTTTCGCTCGAAGGGTTTCGGCTTCGAGCCCGAGTTTACCGCATACGTTTTCAAGCGTCACCTCCGTGTGTACGAGGTCCCGGTCGATTACGAAGGCCGTACCTATGCGGAGGGGAAGAAGATCAAGTGGATCGACGGGATTGGCGCGCTGCTCTGGCTCCTGCGGGCGCGATTCCGCCGCGCTCATGTGGGGCAGGAAACGCTCGACACACTGGGAGGGGCCCAGCGGTTCAACCGATGGCTTTTCGACCAGATAAAGGACGCCCTCGGTGATCGGGTTCTGGAGATTGGATCCGGGGTGGGGAGCATGACGCAGTACCTCCTGACGAAAAAGCTCGTCGTTGCCAGCGACGTCGATTCCCGTCACCTCGAGCGGCTGAGGAGCCGCTTTGTCGAGGGAGAGAGGCTTCGCATTATGCGCGTCGACGCTTCCCAAATCGATACTAAAGCGCTTCGCCCCTATAAAATCGACACCGTGATAGGCCTGAACGTTCTCGAACATGTGGAGGACGACGAGGGTGCGCTGGCCCGCATGCATGGCCTCCTTACTCCCGGGGGTTGCGTCGCGCTGGTCGTCCCGGCGCTCCCTTCGCTCTACTCGAGCCTCGACCGCGCCCTG
>CBDUXZ010000089.1:0-7372 GCA_965371325.1 uncultured bacterium
CTGAGCGCGGAGCCGCGCCTCATCTTCAGGAGTAAGGGGCGCGAGGCGGAGATCATCGAAGACGGGAGGAGTCGCCGCGAACCGGTCGGAAAGGATCCGCTCGAGAACCTGAAGCGCCTTCTGCAGGCCTACCGCCCCGTGCTGGTGCCAGGTCTTCCGCGTTTCTTCGGTGGCGCCGTGGGATATCTCTCCTACGATCTGGTTCGTTTCTTCGAGCGGTTGCCCGACAAGAATCCGGATCCGCTTGATCTCTACGACGCCTACTTCGTCTTCACCGATACGCTCGTGATTTTCGATAACGTGCGGCAGAAGATCAAGGTCGTTCACAACACCCACGTCGGCGACGGGGAGGATCTCGAGGAGGCCTATCGCCGGGCGACGATTCGAATCGACGATCTCGTGGCGCGGCTCAAGAATCCCCTCGGACCGGAACAGCCGGCCGGGGTGAAGGGAAGCCCGGAAGTCACATCGAATTTCACGAAGGAGGAGTTTTGCAAGGCGGTGGAGAAGGCCAGAAAGTATGTCATTGCCGGAGATGTGATCCAGGCCGTCATCTCGCAGCGGCACACGATGGCGCTCCAGGTGGATCCCTTCTCCATCTACCGGGTTCTCCGGACGCTCAATCCCTCCCCCTACATGTTCTTCCTGCGGAACGAGGGGCACACGATCGTGGGAGCGTCTCCCGAGGTGCTGGCGCGGGTGGAGGGTGATTGCGTCGAAGTCCGCCCTATTGCGGGAACGCGTCCGCGGGGAGCCGGCGCGGAGGAAGACGCCCGGCTGGAGGCCGAGCTTCGGGCCGACCCCAAGGAAGTGGCCGAGCACGTGATGCTCGTCGATCTCGGCAGGAACGACGTGGGGCGCGTGGCGCGCGGCGGGACCGTCCAGGTGGATGAGCTCATGGTCGTCGAGCGCTACTCGCACGTCATGCACCTGGTTTCCAACGTCCGCGCCGAACTCGAGGAGGGGAAGGACGCATTCGACGTCATCCGGGCGACCTTCCCGGCCGGCACGCTGTCGGGTGCGCCGAAGATTCGTGCCATGGAGATCATCGATGAGTTGGAGAACCTCCGGCGGGGGCCCTACGGCGGGGCGGTAGGCTACTTCGGCTACGGCGGGAACATGGACACGGCGATCACAATACGGACGATCGTGATCAAGGACGGGAAGATTCATCTCCAGGCCGGTGCGGGAATCGTTTATGACAGCAATCCGGAGCGGGAGTATCAGGAGACGGTCGACAAGGGGCGCGCGCTGGTGACGGCCATCGACCTGTCGCGGGAGGGACTGGATTGAAACCGCGGCTTATCAGTCGGGGACTGGCGGCGATGGCCCTCCGCCTCCTGGCGCTTGCCCTGCTTGCCGGTCTTGCTGAGGCGATCATCGTCGCCTGGCGCGCTTCCCCGATCGCGGAGGTGGATTCGTGGCTTGCCCTCGGCGCGGCCGCGTTCGTCGCGGGCGCCACGGCCGCTATGCGCCTTTTCCCGGCGCTTGTCCTTCTCGAGCTTTTCGCCGCCGCCGTCAGAAGAGTCGTGAATGGATTTGCGGGTGAGAGGGCCGGGCGCGTCGCCGCCTCCATCGCCTGGGGGGTTGGCGCCGCTGCGGCGTCGCTCTGGGTGCTCACCTGGTATGAGCGCTTCGCGGCCGCCCGCGTCGTTGGCCCGCTCGCGGCGATCGCCGTCGGTCTCGCGGCCCTGGCCTTCGCCCTGGGCTCCCCGGAGAACCGGCTGCGGCGAGGCGCCGCTCTGCTCTCCCTTCTGGGCGTGGCCGGCATCGCTGTCTTCGATGCGCGGACGCTGTTCGGCCAGTACCCCACCCTCCACGTTGCGTCTCAGTGGCTGGCGCTCGCGGTCACGGCCGCCGCCCTGGCCGCGCTTGGCGGCCTTCGCGTGCGACCGGTGCGAAACGGCGTCGGCATGCTGGCCATCTGTATGCTGGTGGCGCTGCCGCTTCACTGGGGCGTGGGGGTCACGGCCGCGGAGCGGACAACGGTTCGAAAGCTCGGATGGCTGACGCTTCCCCAGGATCAGCTCCTCGGCGCCTCCACACTGAACCCGGCCTGCGAGGGGGAGCCCGTACTCGCGCCTCTTGGCGCCGAGGCGCGGGCGGGCGCATTCCTGGAGCACGCGAACTTCGATGCCCTGCCGCGGGATCTCGCGGGGCGGCATCTCATTCTCGTCGTCATGGATGCGGTGCGCGCCGATCGCGTCGGCGCTTACGGGACAGCACAGGGACTTACGCCGAGCATAGATGCCCTGGCGAGAAAATCGGTCCTCTTCGAGAACGCCTACGCCTCCTCGTCGGGAACGATCGGCACGCTGGGCGCGATGTTCTGCATGGCGCCGCCCTCATGGGTGGAAGTGACGACGGAGAAGGTCTTCTGGCGCGGCAGGCTCGGGGAGGGGTGCAGGACGATCGCCGAGAGGCTCTTGGCGCGCGGTTACGACACACACGCGCACCTTCACTACTACGTGATGGGAACGCTCTCCGATCGTTCGGGCTTTCTCCGTGGCTTCGAAAAAGTGACGAAGGGGGAAAACGATCTCGACGTGGTGAACAACGCACTGATGGCTCTCGAGGCCGGTGCGAAGCGGAGCGCGCGCCCCCAGTTCGTCTGGCTTCAGCTCGCTCAGGCGCACGAGCCCTACACCCCGTCGCCGGGCCACACGCCGCGCGATGGGAGCGAAGCGGCCCGCTACGATGCGGCGCTCTCGAGCGTGGACGCCGCGATCGGTGAGCTTGAGGCGGGACTCAGGCGCCTGGGACTGTGGCGCAAGAGCACCCTCGTACTCCTCTCGGATCACGGAGAGGAGTTCGGCGATCACGGCGGCCGGCACCACAACCGCACCGTTTACGACGAGATGCTCCGGGTGCCGCTCATCGTTCATGACGCACGGGTGGCGCCGCGGCGCGTTCCGGACGACGTTGTACTCGGAGATCTCGGCGCGTGGCTTCTCTGGGAGCGCGGCGGTGTTCCGCAGGCCGATGTGGTGAAGCGGGCGGCCTCGTCGGCGGGGCTGCTCTACGGGGCGCTGGGGGGAGTTCGCGTGGCGGAACTGCTCTCCAACGCGGGCATCCGGGTAGCCCTCATCAAGGGGCCCCGAAAGGCGATGCGCAACCTCACGAGCCGTTACGACGAGCTGTACGATCGCGCGCGGGATCCGGGCGAGCGGCGAAACCTGGCCGGCGAAGGCGCGGACGACCCGCTGCTGGCCGCCCTCGACCGGTACGAGGCGCTTCGCAACTGCACGCGGCGCGCCCACGTGACGCCGATCTGGGGGGATGATGCGATGCAGACCGCGGCCGTGACGACCGCGAAACCCCATGCAACCCGGGATGAAGGGAACAGGCGCATAAGCGAAGAGGGGAGCCGGTAATGCTTCTCATGATCGACAACTACGATTCCTTCACCTACAACCTCGTCCAGTATCTGACGGAGCTGGGGGAGGACGTGAAGGTGGAGCGCAACGATGCGATTGATCTCGACGACATCGCCGGCATGCGCCCGAGCGGCATCGTCATCTCCCCCGGGCCCAAGACGCCGAAGGACGCGGGTATAAGCGTTGCGCTGGTAAAACGCTTTGCGAGCGAGGTGCCGATCCTGGGCGTATGCCTGGGGCACCAGGCGGTGGGGGTCGCCTTCGGGGGCGAAATGGCCCCGGCCAGGCGCATCATGCATGGCAAGACCTCGGCCATCTCCCACGACGGTCGCGGCGTGTTCGAAGGGATTCCGAATCCGTTTGAAGCGACTCGCTACCACTCCCTCGTGATCCGGGAGGAGGGCCTCCCCGACTGTCTCGAGATCTCGGCGCGGGCCGATGACGGGGAGATCATGGGGCTCAGGCACCGCGCACTCCAGGTGGAGGCGATTCAGTTCCACCCCGAATCAATCCTTACCCCCTGCGGCAAGGATCTGCTTCGGAATTTCCTCGCCATCACTCATGGGGAACGGACAAGCGCATGATTCGCGAAGCGATCGCCAGGGTTGTCGAACGCGAGGATCTCCCAGCCTCCGCAATGGCCGAGGTGATGGACGAGATCATGGGAGGCGAAGCGACGCCTTCACAGGTGGCCGCCTTCGCGACGGCCCTTCGGATGAAAGGCGAGACGGTGGAGGAGCTTGCGGCGGCCGCGGAACGCGTGCGCGCGCGCGCGGTGAAGCTCGGCGGCAGGCGAAGCGGCATAGTGCTCGACACCTGCGGAACGGGGGGTGACGCGTCGGGGACCTTCAACATCTCCACCGCAGTGGCCTTCGTCGTTTCCGGCGCGGGGATTCAGGTCGCGAAACACGGAAACCGGGCTGTCTCATCGCGGGCGGGGAGCGCCGACGTGCTCGAGGCGCTCGGTGTCGGCATCGATCTTGCTCCCGAGCGGGCGCGTGCCTGCCTCGACGAGGTGGGCATCTGTTTTCTCTTCGCGCCGAACTATCACGCCTCCATGAAGAATGCCGCGGTGCCGCGCCGCGAGATCGGCCTTCGCACGTTCTTCAACCTCCTCGGCCCGCTCGCCAATCCCGCGGGCGCGTCGCGGCAGTTGCTCGGCGTGTATTCCGAAGGGCTCACCGAGACCATGGCGGGTGTTCTTAACCGGCTCGGCTCGGACGGTGCCTGGGTGGTCTGGGGGGAGGGAGGCCTCGACGAGGTCACGACGACGGGACGGACGCGTGTGGCGGAACTCTCGGAGGGAAGGATCCGCTGCTTCGATCTCTCGCCAGATGATTTCGGGCTCACCCGGGCCAGCCTCGAGGATCTCCGGGGCGGCGATGCGAAGGAAAACGCGCGAATTCTCCGCGAGATACTCTCCGGCAAGGAGGGGCCCCGGCGGGACATCGTACTCGCGAACGCGGCGGCGGCGCTTCTCGTGGCGGGCCGCGCGAGGGATCTCAAACAGGGGGTCGATCTTGCGAGCGCCGCGATCAATCGTGGGGAGGCGCTTAAAAGGCTCGAATCCCTCATTCAGATGACGGCGTGAGGGCCGGTTTGGAAGCCGGCGCAGAAGAAGGATCACCGGGAATGCTCGAGGAGATTATTCAACACAAGCGGGCGGAGGTGGCGGCGGCGCGCCGGCGCGTTCCGGCCGATGGGTTTCCCGCACCTGGTGATTTGCCCCCCACGCGGGATTTCCGGGGCGCGCTCGCGGCCGCGCCGGGGGAGATCCGCGTGATCGCGGAGGTGAAGAAGGCGTCGCCCAGCCGGGGTGTCATTCGCGAAGCGTTCGATCCCGTTGCGGTGGCGGTGGCCTATGAGCAGAACGGGGCTGCGGCGCTCTCGGTGCTGACCGACGAGAAATACTTCCAGGGGAAGCTCGACCATCTGGCGCAGATCCGGGAACGCGTGGCGCTTCCACTCCTTCGAAAGGACTTCATCGTGGATCCCTATCAGATCGAGGAATCGCGGGCGGCAGGCGCCGACGCTATTCTTCTGATCGTTGCTGCGGTGGGCAAGCGGGAACTGGGGGTGCTTCACGCTCTCGCGCGGCAGGCGGGGCTTCAGTGTCTCGTGGAGGTTCACTCGGAGGAGGAGCTTGTCGCCGCCGTTCGTATAGGCGCCAGCATGATCGGAATCAACAACCGCAATCTGAAGACCCTCGATGTGAGCCTGGACACGACGCGGCGCCTTGCCCCAAAGATTCCCGGGAAGGCGATCGGCGTGTGCGAGAGCGGCATTCAGAGCCGGGCCGATCTTCTTGATCTGGCCCAGCACGGGGTGCGCTGCTTCCTCATCGGGGAGCAGCTCATGGCGGCGCCCGATCCGGGGGCGAGGCTGGCGGAACTGCTGGGCGGTTGATGAGAGGTGAGGCATGGGCCCGTTCCACGTGAAGATCTGCGGGGTGACCCGTGTGGAGGACGCCGTCGCGGCGGCGGAAGCGGGGGCCGATTTCGTGGGCATCAATTTCTATCCTGACTCACCGCGCTGCGTGGCGCCGGAACGCGCGGCCGAAATCGTGCAGGCGCTGCCGAGGGGGGTCGAGGCGGTCGGCGTTTTCGTGAACGAGGCGCCCGAATGCGTGAACCGGATCGCGGTGGAGGCGGGACTACACCTCGTTCAACTTCACGGCGCGGAGACGCCGGCGGAGGCGGAGCAGATCCGGGTGCCGGTGATCAAAGCCCTCCGCATCGAAGGGGAGGGCGACCTCGCGGCCGCAGAGGCGTACAAGGTCGATCTGTTTCTGATTGATACGCCGTCCGATCGCTGGGGCGGGTCGGGAAAAACCGGTGACTGGAAGATCGCGGCGGAGGCCTGCAAGCGCCTTCGTGCCTTCATGGCGGGCGGGCTCACGCCCGAGAACGTCGCGGAGGCGGTCCGCGCCGTGAGCCCCTACGGCGTCGACGTTTCGACCGGCGTCGAGCGGTCACCGGGAATCAAGGATCGCATCAAGATCGCCGTTTTCATCGAGCGCGCCCGCGCCGCATCAAAGGACCGAACATGACCGACGAGAAAAAACGTCCCGACGCCGCCGGGCACTTCGACCAGTTCGGGGGGAGGTTTGTCCCCGAAACGCTCATGCCCGCGCTGATCGCGCTGGAGAAGCAGTACGTCGAGGCGTCGAGCGATTCCGACTTCCACAGGGAGTTCGCCCACTACCTGGCCCACTACGTCGGGCGTCCTTCGCCGCTCTATTTCGCCCGCCGCATGACCGAAGACCTCGGCGGCGCGAAGATCTATCTGAAACGCGAAGATCTCAACCACACCGGCGCACACAAGATCAACAACACCTTGGGCCAGGCCCTTCTGGCCCGGAAGATCGGCAAGCGGCGGGTTACGGCGGAGACCGGCGCGGGGCAGCACGGCGTGGCGACGGCCACGGCCGCGGCGCTCTTCGGGCTCGAGTGCGAAGTGTTCATGGGCGAGGAGGATATCAAGCGGCAGGCGTTGAACGTTTTCAAAATGGAGCTGCTCGGCTCACGGGTCATCCCGGTGAGCTCCGGTACACGCGCGCTCAAGGACGCCACCAACGAAGCCCTGCGCGACTGGGTTACGAACGTCGAGACCACCTACTACCTCCTTGGCTCCACCGTCGGGCCGCACCCCTACCCGATGATCGTGCGTGACCTGCAGTCCGTCATCGGCCGGGAAACGCGGGAGCAGATCCTGAAGATAGAAGGACGTCTGCCCGACACGATCGTGGCCTGTGTGGGAGGCGGCTCGAACGCCCTCGGGATCTTCCATCCCTTCTACGACGACCGCGAGGTGAAGTTCATTGGCGTGGAGGCGGGAGGCTTTGGTCTTTCGACCGGCCAGCACGGCGCCGCGCTTGGAAAGGGAGAGGTGGGGGTTTTGCACGGGAGCAAGAGCTACCTCCTCTACGACGACGACGGGCAGATCTTTCCGACCCACTCGATCTCCGCCGGCCTCGACTATCCCGGCGTGGGGCC
>CBDUXZ010000090.1:0-7366 GCA_965371325.1 uncultured bacterium
CCGTTCAGGACCCAGTCGCTCCCGTCGCGGCGGGCGCGTGTGCGCATGCCCGATGGGTTGGAACCGAAATCCGCCTCGGTGAGGCCGAAGCAGCCGATCTTCTCCCCCCGCGCCATGGCGGGTAGCCAGCGCGTGCGCTGCTCTTCAGTCCCGAAGGTGAGGATCGGATACATGCAGAGCGCCCCCTGGACGCTCGCAAAGCTCCTGAGGCCGCTGTCGCCGCGCTCGAGCTCCTGCATGACGAGCCCATAGGCGATGTTCGACATGGCGGCGCAGCCGTAGCCCGACAGATTAGCTCCGAAAACACCGAGCTTGGCCACTTCCGGAACGAGGTCCATCGGGAAGGTCCCGGCGCGGTTGTGCTCCTCGACGACTGGAAGAAAAGACGACTCGACCCACTCTCCGACTGTTCGCCGGGCGGCGCGCTCCTCCGGTGTCAGAAGCGTTTCGATGTCGTAGAAATCGGGTGCTTCAAAGCCTTTCATGATGCACTCCGGCGTAACGCCCTTCCGCGCCCACGGCTGATGGCCCCGGGGCGTGGCGGCGTAGAAACGGCGCAACAAGCTGGTTGAACGCCCCGGCGCGCTCCTCCTGCGGGAAGTGCCCGCAATCATCGAAGATATGGAGCTTCGCGCCGGGGATATCGCGTGAGAAAAGCGCAGCGTGAGCAACCGGGACAATCCGGTCCTTCGCCCCCCAGACGATGAGTGTCGGGACGCGGCACGGGACGGGGCCGGGCGCGGCGTCGAAATCCACCCTGCGAATGGTACGAAGCGCGGCGACGCGGCCCTCGGACCTCTGCAGGGGCGCCAGGTAATTCGTGACGATCTCTCCGCTCACCTGCGCGGAATCGTAGTAGACAAAGATCCGGAGTATCAGGTCAACGGTGAAGCGGGTCATCGTGGCCATGAGCAGCTCGCCGATCCCCCGTATCGCCATCAGGCGGAAGATGAAGAAGCGCTCCCCACGGGGCTGGTAGCCCACGGCATCGACGAGAACGAGGCTTGAGACGCGCTCCGGAGAAGACGTCGCAAGGGTATAGGCAACACCACCCCCCATGGAATTGCCGATCAGCGCTCCCCGCGGGGCGCCGATCGCGTCCATGAAGGCGCCGAGCCACTTTGCGAATCCCGGAAGATCGTAGTCGAAGTCAGGCGGCTTCTCGCTGGCGCCACAACCGGGGAGATCCACCGCCACAACTCGGAAGTCTTTGCGAAGAGCCGGGATGGTGTCGCGCCACGTATGGACCTGCGAGGTGAAACCGTGCACGAGGATGACAACGGGGCCTTTTCCCTCATCCTGGTAATGGCACCTGACGCCGTTGACCTCGATCTCCAAAGTGGCCCTCCAGGGCGCATGCCAGACCAGCCGCCCCTAGGCCGTGTCCTGCAGCGCGTGGTCCAGCCGCCGGATGATCTGCTCCGCGAAGTCGGCCCCCTTTTTCACCGTGTCCATGTCAAGATTTTCGATCGTGTCGGTGTGCCAGTGCCAGTTGGGAATTTGGTCGTCCTCGTCGAGCGCCATCAGGGTGAGGGCCCCATAACCGCGGGCCGTCGGCACCAGGGCGTCGAAGTAGGCCCGCCTGTAGGAGTGGGGCGTGACGTCCTGAAACGGGGCGGATCGGGCCGTCTGCTCCGCGAGATGAATGAGTGTCGGCGAGTAAGGAAAGAACTTGATCATCCCCTCGCCCGTGCAGTACCGAAGCCTGCCCGATCCGATACCGTCGATGTTCAGAAAGTAGGTTCGTTCGGGCGGAAGCTCGTGGGCGTGGTTGAGGAGGAAATGTCTCTGCCCGGTCAGGCCCACCTCCTCGCATCCGTTCGCAAGGAACCACATATCAAGCCCCTTCGGCGGCGCCTTTGCGAACCGATCCGCGAGCGCCAGCATCGCCGCGACCCCCGAGGCATTGTCATTGGCTCCGTTGACATACTCGCCCCGTACCTCCCGGTCCACCATGATGGCGACCCCGACCATGAGGTAGACGGTCCCAAGGACCTGAAAGGCGTCGAGCAGGAAACCGTCGCCGTTGAAGGTACGAATGAAAAAGATCAGCGTGAGGCCCACCTGGATTACGAGGGAGGAGAGAAACGAGCTGCGGAAGTGCCTGACCAGGGCAGGCGTATAGGGGAGCCCCGTCCGGCTCGTGTCGTAATGGCAGGTCACGACGACGCGGGTGCCGGGCTTCTCCATGGGGAGGCGTCCGACGACGTTCTGGGAGGGGTGCTTGGGAAGAAACTGGCCCAGCCCCTCGAATCGGGTGGTGTGCTCGGCCCAGTTGAAAAAAAGGCAGAGCAGCGCGATCAGGAAGGCGAGGAACGGAGAAGCTGCGGAGATGAAGCTGGCCAGGATGAAGCCCGAGAACATGAGGGCGTAGACCCAGGACCAGGTCGTATGCGAGAAAAAACGCTCCTCTTCGGCTTCCAGTCCCATGCCTTTGAGGCGCCCCACCAGGAGATCCGCCGCCTTGCGCTCCTCCTCGGTGGTGGAACCTCTGTGGGGAAGCGCGCAGAGGGCCTCTATCTCCTTCCGGATTGCGTCGACGTTCATGCGCGTCCCTTTTGACGGGGTTCTGTCAGGGATCGATGCCCCCGGCATCCCCCCCTGTCCGAAGATCTGGTGAGTTATCGGGAAATCTTGGTCACGGTAGCACCGGCTATGGGTTAATTCAACGGCGGGCGCCCATGCCATGCCCGAGGAGAAAAAACGGGGGCTCGAGAGAGTCCCCGTTTTACCCATAGAGAAAATCCGCCCCCCCGGGCTCCGGAGAAATATCCCCGGGTGCCCGGAGCGGAATGGTTCAAATGAAAGTCAGGCCGAGGCCCGCGCCCGTGTTGCAGCCCAGCGCCTGGAGCGCCGGAGAGTGCCGACCTGCTTTTCCAGTGACCGAACCTTCTTGTTGAGCGCTTCCACATCCTTGCGCTCCGGAAGATTGAGCAGCCGGAAAACCTGTGTTACGCCCTCGTCGACCGTCTTCTCGACCTCACGGCGAGCGTTCTTGATGCGGCCCGTCACGCCGTTCTTCTGAATGTCCTTCAGGAGCTTGTTGACCTGCTTCCTCCCCTCGCGCTCCGCCTTCTTGCCTCTGCGGACGAACTGCTTCTGGAGCTTCTCCGCGTCGCGCTGCAGCTTGGAGAGGGTGTCGGCCAGACGATCGAGATTTTCCTCGATGACCTTAGGGAGCGGCAGCTGGCTGCTCGCATTTGCTCTGGCTTTCGCCATGATTTAAACCTCCTTCTTCTCGGAAGCCGGCGCGTCCGTTGCTACGACGCCGGCTTGTGAAAACCCTTTCACCCCCTTCCGGGGGTCGGCATATCGGCCTTCCTCGTACCGACTACGCACTCAATAACACAGCGCGTTAAGAATGCCAACGGTTTTTTGCCGCAGTGTGTTAAACCATTGATAAACAAGGCGAAAAAGAGCACCAAGGGAGAGCCTGGGAACGATGGGAAACGATGCCTGGGGTCACCAGCGGATGATGGCGGACCCCCATGTGAAGCCCGAGCCAAAGCCGGCCATGCAGAGCAGCTGACCCTCCTTCACGCGGCCCATCTCAAGCAGCTCATCGAGCAGGATGGGGATCGCCGCCGCGGAGGTGTTTCCATACTTCTGGATGTTGTTGTAGAGCTTCGATTCGGGAATTCCGAGGGAACCAGCGACGAATTCGTTGATGCGCAGGTTGGCCTGGTGGAAGAGGAAGTGATCGATGTCGTCGAGTGCGAGCTTGTTGTGCTGCAGCGACTCGTTGATCACCTCGGGGAGCTTCACCACGGCGTGCTTGAAGACCAGCCGTCCCTGCATCTTCGGGAAGACGGTGCCTTCCTCGAACATTTCCCGCGTAATCCTAACGGGGTGATTAGCCGACCCCGGATGTTCGAGCCAGAGCGCCTTGGCGTAGCGGCCGTCGGCGTGGAGGTGGATCGACATGATCCCCCGATCCTCGTCCGTTGCCTCGAGAATGATGGCCCCGGCTCCGTCCCCGAAGATCACGGATACGTCGCGGCCTCGATCAGAAATGTCCAGGCCCGTGGAGTGCACCTCGGTTCCCACGACCAGAATGCGCTGGTAGGCCTCAGAGCGGATGAAGCTGTGTGCCGTGGAGAGCGCGTAGAGGATTCCCGTGCACTGGCAGCGGACGTCCATGGCAGGCACACCGGGAATTCCGAGGGTGGCGTTCAGGAAGGCCGAGGTCCCCGGAAACTCGTGCTCAGGAGAGAGGGTCGCCAGGATGATCAGGTCGATGTCGTCGTTCTTGAGCCCGGCATCGGCGATCGCCTTCTTGGATGCCTCGGTTGCGAGGGCGAGGGCCCCCACACCGTCCTCGGTCCAGTAACGGGTCGAGATCCCGGTGCGCTGACGGATCCACTCGTCCGAGGTGTCCATACGCTGGGCGAGATCATTATTCGTGACGCAGATAGAAGGAATCGCGCGTCCGGTTCCGATAATTCGGGCATTCGGCATGAAGCCTCCAAATAACGGGGGCCTGCCCCCCCCTGGACATGTGGGGGCCGATGTCACCAGGGACGAACGGTCTTTATCGAAGGGGCCGCGCCGGCGAGGGTGATCCATGTCACGGCGCCGGTGTTACCCCCCGGCAGGCGGTAAAGCTCACATATCGATCTACGCGTGTCAACGATTCAATGGGAAGGTGATGCAGCCTCCGCGGTGCGCTACCCGGGCGCATTCCCCTTTGATCGATTTGACGCTTGGGCGGCGATCTTTTCACGCCAGAGAATGCCCTGGATGCGCGTCACGAGCGGCGGGAGGGTGCTGCGATCAAGGGCGGATACCGGCACCGCTTCGTGGGCCGCCGCCAGGTGGTTCACCAGGATCGAATCGGCCCGATCGAGCTTGTTCAGGACGAGTAGCCGGGGGATCTGCGCAAGCGACAGATCCTCGAGAATTCGGGTCACCGCATCGCGCTGCGCCTCGAAACGGGGACTGGAGACGTCGGCCACGTGTAGAAGAAGATCGGCCTCGGAGAGTTCCTCGAGGGTGGCTTTGAAGGCGGCGATAAGATCCTTCGGCAGGTCGCGGATGAAGCCGACCGTGTCGGTGATGATGGCCTCCTGCTCCCGCGGGAAGCGAAGTCGCTTCGAGGCCGGATCGAGGGTCGCGAAGAGGCGGTCCGCCACCGGCGTCTTGCTGTTCGTAAGCGCGTTGAGAAGCGTGGACTTCCCTGCGTTCGTGTAGCCCACGATGGAGATGATGGGAAGCCCGCGGCGGTTACGGCGAGCGCGGCGCTGCGCGCGTCCACGCGACAGGGCGCGAACCTCCCGTTCGAGACGCGATATCCGGTCGCGGATGCGCCTGCGATCGACCTCTAGGCGCGTCTCGCCGGGCCCTCGGGCGCCGATTCCGCCGGCGAGTCGCGAGAGCGCATCGTCCCGCAGGCCGAGACGCGGGAGCATGTACCGGAGGTTGGCAAGCTCCACCTGCATCTTCCCGTCGCGGCTTCGGGCCCGCCGGCCGAAAATATCGAGGATGAGCTGCGTGCGATCGATCACCCGCAAGCCGGTGGCCGAAGCCATCTCACGGCTCTGCGCGGGTGTGAGGTTTTGATCGACGATTAACGCGTCGGCGCCGAGTTGCGTGGCACGAATGGTGAGCTCACCGAGCTTCCCTTTCCCGATGAGGGTCTTCGGATCGAACCTCGGACGGACCTGCGTGAACGCATCGACCACCTCCACGTTGCTCGACTGGGCGAGCTCCCGCAGCTCTTCGAGTTCAGCCTCCGCCTCGGGCGCCGCGCCCTTCGTCCTGACCTTCGCCAATATGGCCGTCTCCCGGCGCCCGGAGGCGGCGCGCGGCCCCTGCACCCGTGCAAACTCTTCCTCGAGATTGCGAATGAGATCTGTGAAATCGATGTCGAGCTTCGATGGATGGACGGGGTCGAGAAAACGGTAAGCCCCGGCGCGATCCGCCTCGCCAAGGGGCCGTCCGTTTCCCTTCCCCTCGGCGGGCCGGGGAAGCAGGTGGGCGACGTGGGTGGTGCGGGGAAGCCCGTTCTCATCGAGCCCGATAGCCGCAACGAGATCGAGTCGGAGAAGTGAGAGGTCGGTCAGGTCATCGCGTGACAGGGGTTCGTTCTTAAGATGGGTGTGGATGAAGCGAAGACCGCGGAAGCGCGATTCGCCGGCGCGCAGCCGCCCGAACTCCGGAAGGAAAATCGTGCGCGCGTCTCCGACGACGACGTACTCGATTTGACCCTTTCGATTGACAAGCGCGCCTATCTGGCGACCGGTCTGGTGGCTGACTTCGCCGAGGTAGCGCGACAGCTCGGGGGTGACGATCCGGGAGGGCGGAATCTTGCGGCGGTAGACGTGCTGGATCCGCTTGGTCTGGCTGGGCTTGAGACCCTGGATGTTTCCGTATAGGCGATTCGTAGGGTGCCTCCGGACTCCCCCGCTCCACGCTTCGCGTTCCGCGCGACAGGGGCCTGCAAAATAGAATAGACACGGATCGGGCGAAAATCAACGGCCCCTCTCGCGCAGGACCCATTGTGTCCGTTCCGGCGGCGTGTTATAGGCGAACCGGACTTCGAGGCCGCCGCCCCGGCGCCGATTCCCCGTTTTCCCAGATCTGCGGCGGCGGTGTTCAGGGAGGTACCTGATGGCAATGCCAGTCGTTCCCGTGAAGGTCGAGCGGATTCTCGTTCCTCTGTCTCTCTGCCCGCATTCCGAACAGGCCTTTCGCCTGGCCTACGATCTGTCCGCACGCTTTGAATCGGAGATCTGCGCCATCCACATTTTCGCGGATCCCAAGGAGAAGGATGCGCTCTACTCTCCCGAGATTCGAGAAGACGGGGTTTACGACAGGATTTTCCGCCAGCGTGTCGAGGAGATGCTGGAGCAGGCGGGCGCGAGCGAGAAGACCGTCAAGTCGACACGAACCATCGTTACGCACGGCCAGTTCGCCGAAGAGATTCTACGGGAGGCGAAGGACATGCGCGCGCACCTTATTGTGATGGGGACGCACTCTGACAAGACGCTCCAGCAGAACATCATGGGGAGCACGATGACCAGGGTTCTGAGGCAGGCGCCATGCCCCGTTCTGACCATCCGGTATCCCGTTGGCGGGGAGGGCGACGACTGACGTCGTGGGCGGGAGGATTCATCGGGGGCGGCGCCGGGGCGCCGCCCTTTCCTGTTCGGAGGAATTCCTTTAGCGCCACTTAGGCTTTATGCGGGTCCTGAGGAGAGCGGCGGTCGCGAGGATGTAGTTCAGAAGGAAGATCTTCCAGGCGAGATCGTAGGAGCCCTGTCGGTCATAGATCCAGCCGGCCAGGGGCGCACCGATCGCCTGGATGGGCACCATGATGAGCGTCAACAGCCCGCTCGCCGAGGCAAAGGCGCGCCGCCCGAAAACT
>CBDUXZ010000091.1:0-7364 GCA_965371325.1 uncultured bacterium
AGGCGCTGAAGAAGGGAGGCGCATCCGGCCCTGAAGAGTTTTCCTTGAAGCTCGCCGGGATGCTGCTGAAACTCGATCGCTACCGTGGGATCAAACCCGAAAACATCTACCGGTCGGCCTGACAGGGCCGGACAAGATTCTAAATGCCCAAACGAACCGACATCGAAACAATTCTCCTCATCGGATCGGGACCGATTGTGATCGGACAGGCCTGCGAGTTCGACTACTCGGGCACCCAGGCCTGCAAGGTCCTCCGGGAAGAGGGATACCGGATCGTGCTCGTGAACTCGAACCCGGCCACGATCATGACGGATCCGGCTTTCGCGGATCGGACCTATGTCGAGCCGATTATCCCCAGTGTCGTTGAGAAAATAATCGCACGGGAACGGCCCGACGCTGTTCTGCCGACCCTCGGGGGACAGACCGCACTGAACATGGCCGTTGCCCTGGGGGAGAGGGGCGTGTTCGACAAGTACGGCGCCGAGCTGATCGGGGCTTCGCTTTCGGCGATCAAGAAAGCTGAGGATCGGGCGCTCTTCAAGGAGGCCATGCTGAATATCGGCCTCGATCTTCCCCTGAGCCATCATGTGCGCAGCCTTGATGAGGCGCTCTCGGTCATCGGCGAAATCGGATTTCCGGCCATCATCCGCCCCAGCTTCACCTTGGGCGGCACGGGCGGGAGCGTTGCCTACAACCGGGAAGAGTACGAGAAGAACGTAGCCTGGGGATTGAACGCCAGCCCGCGCGGGCAGGTGCTTATCGAGCAGAGCGTGCTCGGCTGGAAGGAGTATGAGCTGGAGGTGATGCGCGATCGGAACGGGAACGTGGTCATCATCTGCTCCATCGAGAATTTCGATCCAATGGGGGTGCATACGGGGGACAGCATTACGGTAGCGCCGGCCCAGACCCTGACCGACAAGGAGTACCAGGTCATGCGGGACGCCTCGATCGCCATCATGCGGGAGATCGGCGTCGATACCGGCGGGTCCAACATTCAGTTCGCCGTGCACCCTGGGAGTGGCCGACTCATCGTGATTGAAATGAACCCGCGCGTCTCACGATCCTCGGCTCTTGCCAGCAAGGCCACGGGGTTCCCCATCGCAAAAATAGCCGCCATGCTGGCCGTGGGGTACACGCTCGACGAAATCCCCAATGACATCACGCGAGAGACCCCTGCCTGCTTCGAACCCACCATCGACTACGTGGTCACCAAGATTCCGCGCTTTACCTTCGAGAAGTTTCCCCAGGCTGCGCCGGTCCTCACCACGCAGATGAAGAGCGTCGGTGAGGTGATGGCCATAGGACGGACTTTCAGGGAATCGCTCCAGAAGGCCATCCGTTCACTCGAGATTGACCAGTACGGGTTCGAGAACCAGGCTTTCGAGGGCGAAGGGGCCGGCGATGACCCAGGGGAGGGCCCTGACGAGGACGCCGACCGGCGGCCGCGCGGCCTGAAGGAGCACCTGAGGATACCCAACCCCGACCGCCTCTGGGCCATCGCACAGGCCTTCCGCGAGAGCTGGTCGGTTGACGATGTGTCCACCATCACCCGAATTGACCCCTGGTTCCTGGCCCACGTGAAACTGATCGTGGAGATGGAAGCGAAGGTGCGGGCGGAACTCCCGGCCCTCTTCGACGACTCGCCGGACGGGGAAGGTGCGGCCCCGAAAGACCTCCTCCGGCGGGCCAAGGCCGCGGGCTTCTCGGATAACCGGCTTGCCACGCTCGTTGGAAAAAATGAAGACGAGGTACGCGCGCTGCGGTGGAAGCATGGAATCCGCCCCGTCTACAAGATGGTGGATACCTGCGGCGCGGAGTTCGTCGCTCATACCCCTTACCTTTATTCCACCTACGAGGAGGAAGATGAGGCCCCCCCCACCGATCGCCGCAAGATCATCATCCTCGGAGGAGGTCCCAACCGGATAGGCCAGGGAATCGAGTTCGACTATTGCTGCGTGCACGGGGCCATGTCGCTGAGGGAGGACGGCTTCGAGACGATCATGATCAATTGTAATCCCGAAACCGTTTCGACCGACTACGACACCTCCGACCGTCTCTACTTCGAGCCGCTCACCCTGGAGGACGTGCTGGAGGTAGTGCAGCGCGAGAAGCCGGACGGCGTGGTCGTCCAGTTCGGCGGGCAGACGCCGCTCAAACTGGCCGTGCCGCTCGAACGTGCGGGCGTGCCGATAATCGGAACGACGCCCGATGCGATCGATCGTGCCGAGGACCGTGAGCGCTTCCAGGCCCTCCTTGTGAAGCTCGACCTGAAACAACCGGAGAACGGGATTGCGCGCAGCGTTTCGGAGGCCCTGACGGAGGCAGAGCGCATCGGTTTTCCCCTCCTCGTGCGGCCCTCCTACGTTCTTGGCGGGCGCGCAATGGAGATTGTCCACGACGGGGAGAGCCTGCAGAAGTACATGGAGCGCGCTGTCGCCGTCACACCCGGAAAACCGGTGCTCATCGACAAGTTCCTCGCCGACGCCACGGAGGTCGACGTCGACGCGGTGGCGGACGGCGAGAATGTGCTTATCGGAGGAATCATGGAGCACATCGAGGAGGCGGGCGTTCACTCCGGCGACAGCGCCTGCTCCCTGCCGCCCTATTCCCTCAAGCAGGAGATCATCGAGGAGATCAAGAAACAGACCCGCGCGCTGGCTATCGAGCTTGGCGTTGTGGGACTCATGAATACTCAGTTCGCGGTGAAGGGGAGCGACATTTACATTCTCGAGGTGAACCCGCGGGCAAGCCGGACTGCGCCCTTCGTCAGCAAGGCAACGGGAATCGAGCTGGTCAAGATCGCCGCGCGCGTTATGGCGGGGAAGACTCTGCGGGAGCTGGACGCCCTTCGGGAGGTGACGCCGGGCCAGATGTCGGTCAAGGAGGCGGTTTTCCCTTTCGAGAAGTTTCCGGCCGTGGACACCCTCCTCGGCCCCGAGATGAAAAGTACCGGAGAGGTGATGGGTCTTGACGTCGACTTCGGAAAAGCCTTCGCCAAATCCCAGCTTGCGGCCGGCGTGGATCTCCCCCTGTCGGGCCTGGTATTCGTGAGCGTCAAGGACGCCGACAAGGAGGCGGTGATTCCCGTGGTCAGGAAGCTCATGTCCCATAGCTTCCGTATCATCGCCACCGGAGGCACGGCTGAATATCTGGCGGCCCAGGGCGTGCCCTGTGAGCGGATCAACAAAGTGCATGAGGGGAGACCCCACGTGGTTGATCGAATCAAGAACGGTGAAATCGCCATGATGTTCAACACGGCCGGCGGGACGCAGTCCATTCGCGACTCCTTCTCTCTCAGGCGTGCGGCGCTGCTTCACAACGTTCCCTACTTCACCACTATCGCCGGCGCCCGCTCGGTCGTCGAAGCGATCGGGTCGCTGCTCAGGAAGGAGCTCGAGGTTCTCTCCCTCCAGGAGTACCACGCGCGCCTGTAGTCCGTTTTCCGTCTGCTTTGGCGCCTGCACGGCGCCCGCATGGGATGACGATCCGCAGCGCGGCGCGATCCTCGGATCGGGTCCTGCTTCCCCCCATCGCGCCCGTACCTTGCACGGGCCTGCACGGGGATGAACCGCCTTGGAGAATCTCACCGACATTCTCTCCGCCCTTGAAAAACCCCTCTCATTCGCGGCGCACGACGATCTTCGCAACCTGGGCCGCATCAAGGGGCTCGAGAAAACCATTCCGACGCTGGCCTCCAGGGGCGCCGCGTCGGCCCGCGATCCGAATGCGCAAGCCGCCTTTCGCGAACTGGCGCGCACCTTCTCGGCGTTTCCCGCCCTCGCCCTCTCCGAGCAGCGGGCGGCCGTTCGTAAGGGTCTCGATCTGCTCACCCGTCTCAAGAAAGACGCTGGTTCGGCCGGCCCGGAAGATGTGCCGGAGACTGCGGCGCTGATCGAAACGCTCAAACGACCGATGACGGCGTTCAAGGGCGTGCGAGCGAAGACCGCCGAGAAGCTTGCCCGACTCGATATTCACACCGCCTGGGATGCTCTCTGGTCCCTCCCCCGGAGCTACCAGGAGCGCCCGCCTCCGTGCCCGGTTTCTGCCGTCCGTCCGGGAGAGATGGTCACCCTGGAGGTGCAGCTCGTCGGCGCCGGACGGCCCTTCCGGGCGAGGTCGGGACTCAAGATTTTCCAGGCCCTCTTTAAGGACGACTCGGGCCCGATACGGGCCGTCTGGTACGGCTACCGTCCGGGACTTACGCCGGGGAAGGAAGTGCGCCTCGTCGGTCTCGTGGAGCTCTCGCGCGGTCGACTGCAGCTCCGTGCACCCGACGTTGAGAGGCCGGGGGAGGGGGAGGACGAGGAGATTCGCCCTGTTTATTCCCTGACGGAAGGGCTCGGAAAACGCGTACTTCGCTCGATCATCAGGGAGGTGGTCGAGGAAATCGGGCCGCAGATGCCGGAGTGGATTCCGTCCTCAGTTACCTCGGCGCTTGACCTCCCGACCCTCCGGGAGGCAATTCGCGATGTCCATATCCCGCCGCCAGGCTCGGATCTCGAACAGCTCATCCAGGGTAGGACGGAGGCGCAGCGAAGACTCGCGTTCGAAGAGCTTTTCTTTATCGAGCTCGAGGCGGCGCTGCGCCGCCAGCAATATGTGCGGGAAAGCGCCGTTTCCTGTCCCGGGGGAGGAACCATTGCGCGAAGGCTCGGAGAAAACCTCCCCTTCAGGTTGACTGGCGCCCAGGCAAGGGTCCTTCGCGAAATTGGGCGCGATCTCGCCAGGCCCCATCCGATGCACCGCCTGCTGCAGGGAGACGTCGGCTGCGGAAAAACCGTCGTCGCCCTGCTGGCCTGCGCTCTCCCTCTTGATGCAGGGCTTCAGGCGGCCGTCATGGCACCCACGGAGATCCTCGCGGAGCAGCACCTTCGCACGATGGCGCCGCTCCTTCAGAGAGCGGGTGTGCGCTCCGCCCTGCTTACGTCCGGCACACCCAGGGCGGAACGCTCACAGATCCTCCGGGGGGTGGCCCGGGGCGACATTCCCCTGCTTATTGGTACCCACGCGCTGCTCGAGAAGTCCGTAAAGTTCGCCCGGCTGGGGCTTGCGATCATCGACGAGCAGCACCGTTTCGGGGTGACGCAGCGCCTGCGGCTGAAGCAAAAGGGGACCGTCGCCGAGAAACCCCACATGCTCGTCATGACGGCTACGCCGATCCCCCGAAGCCTGGCGCTGACCGTCTACGGGGATCTCGACTTGTCGGTGATCGATGAGCTCCCCCCGGGGCGGGAGCCGGTGGAAACGATTCATTTCACGGAGGACGAGCGGCCCAGAGTTTACGGTCTGGTCCGGGAGGAAGTATCGGCGGGCCGACAGGCATTCGTGGTCTATCCCCTGGTCAGCGAATCAGAGAAGCTTGATCTTCGCGACGCTTCGCGCATGGTCAAGGCGCTGCGGCGCGAGTTCAGCGAGTTCAGCGTGGGACTCATCCACGGGCAAATGAAAAGCGCGGAGAAGGACGGGGTGATGGGCGCATTCCAGGCGGGGGAGATCCAGATACTGGTCTCCACCACCGTGATCGAGGTTGGTATCGACGTGCCCAACGCCACCCTGATGGTCGTCGAGCACGCGGAGCGCTTCGGTCTCTCCCAGCTTCACCAGCTCCGTGGCAGGGTGGGCCGCGGGGAGGGGAGGGCCCGCTGCGTGCTTCTCACGCCTCCGGTTGCGCCGGGTTCAGACGGATCCCGGCGCATGCGAACGATGGTCCGGACCGGGGACGGGTTTCGCATCGCCGAAGAGGATTTGGCCATGCGGGGGCCGGGGGAGTTCCTGGGGTCTCGCCAGCACGGGTTACCCGATTTCCGGACCGCGAATCTCCTCTCCCATACGCTTCTCATCTCCCAGGCGCGGGATGCCGCCCATCGGCTCGTAGGCAGCGAAGCATCGCCAAATCGCACGCTCCACCCCGGTCTCCGTGCGGCGCTGGCGCTCTTTGGCCACGGGAAGCACGGCAACCTTCGCGCCGGTTGAGCCCCTCCAGGGACCGGTTCCCCTAGGCGATCAGCCGGCCCCGCCCGCCTCGTCTCGCCATTTCGTTGACGATCACCTATTTCTCAAGTAAGATAAGGTGTTTAGCGCGGCACAGCGCTTCCCCCGACACCCTTTTTCCTCGTCTGTTCTGCTCATGCCTGAAGATTTCTATCGCATTCAGAGGCTCCCGCCCTACACGTTCCAGGTCGTCAACGACCTGAAGATGCAGCTTCGCGCGCAGGGCGAGGACATCATCGACCTCGGGATGGGGAATCCCGATCTCCCTCCCGCGCAGCACATCATCGACAAGCTCGTAGAAGCGGCCGGGAACCCGCGCAATCACCGCTACTCGGTGTCGAGGGGGATCTACAAGCTTCGCCTTGCAATCGTGGACTGGTACAAGCAGCGCTTCGATGCGACCTTCGATCCCGACACGGAAGCGATCGTGACCATCGGCGTGAAAGAAGGGCTCTCCCACCTGGCGATCGCAATTATGGCTTCGGGCGACGGCGTTCTGGTCCCAAGTCCCACTTATCCGATCCACCGGTATTGCGTCGTGATCGCCGGCGGCCATACGATCGATGTGCCGCTCACATCGGACACGGATTTCTTCGAGAATTTGCGGCGGGTGTACGCAAGCTCCTTCCCCCGTCCAAAGTTCCTGATACTCTCCTTCCCGCACAATCCCACCACGGCCACGGTGGATCTCGGATTTTTCGAGCGGGTTATCGCCTTCGCACAGGAGAACGACCTGCTCGTGATTCACGATTTTGCCTACTCGGATCTCGTCTTTGACGGATACGAAGCTCCGAGCATCCTGCAGGTGCCGGGAGCGCGCGAGGTGGCGGTGGAGTTCACAAGCATCTCGAAGACCTACAACATGCCGGGCTGGCGTGTCGGATTCTGCGTCGGTAACAAGCGGATGATCGCGGCCCTTTCCCGCCTCAAGAGCTATCTCGACTACGGGATCTTCACACCGATCCAGGTGGCCTCCATCCTGGCGCTGAAAGGTCCCCAGGAGTGCGTGGCTGAAACACGGCGCTTGTATCGCAAGCGGCGCGATACGTTGGTAGACGGTCTGGAGAAGGCCGGCTGGAAGATCGAGAAACCCCGGGCAACCATGTTTGTCTGGGCGCCGGTGCCGGAGGCGTACCGGGATCTCGGCTCGATCGAGTTTTCGATGCGTGTTCTGAAGGAGGCGAAAGTGGCCGTTTCTCCGGGGATTGGCTTCGGCCCACACGGGGACAATGCCGTCCGTTTTGCGCTCATCGAAAACGAGGAGAGAATTCGGCAGGCGGTGAGGGGGATCCGGCGCATGCTTCGGGAGGGACCGGGACGATGAAATCCGTGGGGATCGGGCTGGTAGGTTTCGGCGTCATCGGAACCGGTGT
>CBDUXZ010000092.1:0-7309 GCA_965371325.1 uncultured bacterium
GTGAAGAGCCCGCCGTTGGGCGAGAGCCACTGGCCCGTCACGAAGGAGCCATCATCGGATGCCAGGAACAGCGCGGCCTTCGCCACCTCGTCGGCGGTGCCGAAACGGGCGAGCGGCGTCTGGCCGATGGAGATCATCTTCAGCATGGGTCCCATCGGATCGGTCATCGGCGTCTCGATCCACCCGGGGCAGATGGCGTTGACCCTAATTCCGAGAGAGCCCACCTCCCGCGCAAGCGCCCGCGTGAAGCCGATGAGCCCCGCCTTGGCCGCGCTGTAGTGGGGCGCCGCCTCGAGCCCCATGAGGCCCGCCACGCTCGACATGTTGATGATCGCCCCCCCCTCCCCCATGAGCTTCAGGGCCTCGCGGGCGCAGTAGAACGATCCGTTCAGATGTGTGTTGATGATCTTCAGCCAGGACTCATCGGACATCTCTCGCGTTATGTCCCACGCCGTTTTGATCCCCTCCCCGCTCAAACTCTCATTGATCCGCGCTTCCGCCCGCTCGTTCATCTTGCCCCAGTCGCCCGGCTCCACCTCGGCCATGCCGGCGTTGTTCACGAGGATGTCGACCCTGCCGAGCTTCTTCCCGACCTCCTCGAACATGGCCGCGACCTCGGCGCTGTTCGAAACGTCCGCCCTGATCGCCAGTCCCCGCGGCTTGGCGTCCCCCATCGCCTCGACCGTTTGCTGGGCGGTATCAAGGTTGATGTCGTTCACGACCACCCGCGCCCCCTCCCCGGCGTAAACGTGGGCGATGGCGCGCCCTATGCCCGAGCCGCCGCCTGTAATGAGGGCCACCTTGTCCTTGAGCTTCATTCGCGATCTCCTTTATTGTCCAAATGACAGATTTTTCCGTCCTATCCGGCGCTTTTGGGCCCGGATGCATCTTGGCACGGTATGAAGCATCCAAATAGGTGTCAAGGACCCCTCCCTGGGGCGAACCGAAAAGAACGAAGGGCCGTCGAATAGTCCTTCCTTGACGGCGTCGTTATAATACGGTCGCAAGCTTTTGCACTGCAGACCAGGCCGGTCTGCCCAGCTTCCACGCCGGGCTCAAGCGACAGCATTCGAAACCCGGAGCCCTGATCCCGCCCCAGCGGGCTCGCAACACCGAGGTGACTCATGAAACGACTCTGGATTCTCTTCGCAGGCGCACTCCCCCTGGCGCTCGCCACGCCCGCCATCGCCGGCAACGGCGGCGGCTACAACGGTCCAATCATCTATCGCACGAACCACTCGGCCGGCTTCATCGGGGCCGGTCACAACAGCTTCTCCCGAAGACTGCACTTTGGAAACGTTAACGGGAACTTCCGCCAAGTGCGCGGGCGGCATCTGCAGCGCGGGCAGTTCCGGGGCCGTCAACACGCCCGACTGGATAGCAGGCGCTTCTTTGGTCACCGAAACGGCCGCGGACATCTCCTGCACAGGGGCAACGGGTTCGGGCACCGAAACCATGACCATTCTTTCTGGCAACGCTACGACAACCGCTTCCCCCGGCACTCCCGCTTCAACCGCTTCTTCCGGTCGGACGACAAGCGCTCTCGTCACGACAACCGCAAACATGACCGGCGTCATGCCCGCAACGGAAAGCAATCCGACAAGCATCACAAGGGCGATCATGATCGCCATCGCGGTGATCACGATGGCCACGATAATAAAGACAATGACAGCAATCACCGTCACGACCGCCACCGCCGCTAATTATCCGCCTGGGATGGCACGGCGTGTGGACGCGGGGGTAAATGCCATGAAACCGCGCACTTTGACATGGACTCTGGGTTTCCTCGCTCTCCTTGGTATGCTGACAACCACGGCGTGCACACAGGCTGGCAAGCATGAAGTGGTCGGCACCCTGGCCGGCGGCGCACTTGGGGCCGGCACCGGCGCCATCATCGGAAACCAGTCGGGAAGCACGGGCAAGGGAACAGCGATCGGCGCGGGTGTTGGCGCCATCGCCGGCAACATGATCGGAAGGGGAATCGACGAGGCTTCACGCGGCAACGAACCCTCTCAGCCGCCCGCGGGTTATGGCTACCCCACAGGCGGCGCGACCTACCCACCCTCCACTGTGAGCACGCCGCCCGGCGCACCGCCGCCTCCCCCGCCGCCCGGTCACTATGAATGGGACCCGGCGAGCCAGCGGTGGATCTGGCGATACAACGCGGGCTACTAGAGCGGCGCCGGCGGGAAACGCTGCGGCCTGATGAGAGAAAACCAAGCCCCGGACCTGCCGGTCCGGGGCTTTCCTGCCACTTCATGCGGGCGAACCTTCAGGAAATGGATCCCGAACAGCGCTGCGGGTCGGAATCAGTAGAAAGCCTGGTAGGACCGAGACGCTTGTTTTCCTGGGAAAGAGTCGTTAGGCCTGCTGGAGCAAGCGGCGTATCTCGTCTAGCAGTTCCGCCACATCAAAGGGTTTCGTCACATACGCGTCGGCTCCCACGCGCCACCCACGCCCAAGTCTCTCATGGCTGGGAAGCATCGAGCAGAACGCCGTCTGGAGCAAGACAACTCAAGCGCTCGTTTTCAGGTCTGAAATAGTAATTCGCCACCCACAGGCACACAGTCAAGCCCCGGGTCACAGGATCCGGGGCTTGATCGCGTCGACTACCTGCTGTCACCATCCGGCGCGAGACCGGAGGCGGCGGTATCCCGAGGCCGTTTGTATGAAGGCTAGATCTTCGTCTTTGGGTAAGAGAGCGCGATCTTGTTCTCGTCAGGATCGAGCAGGATGAGCCGCTTGCCGTCCTTCCAGCGTTCAGGGCCATAGATCACCCGGACGCCCTTGTCCTGCAGGAGCGGAAGGGCACGGTGGAATTCCGTCTTGGAAATCAGGAGCGAGAGATGGGTTCGCGATTTTGAGATGTTGAGAAGCCCGGGGTAGTCCTTCACTTCGATGAGCGCCATCAGGTTCCGCCCGCAGAGGAGATAGGCCTGCCTGGGATCACCGAACCGCCGGAGAAGCTTTAGCCCCAGCATCTCGGTGTAGAACTTGATCCCGCGATCGAGATCCGCAACAGACAGAGTTACATGATCAATCCCCTGTGTCCGGATCAGTCCAGACCCGCTCTTCGAGCCCTTTGCGCCGTGCGCAACCACCATGTCCCCCTCCTTCGTCCTGTCGGGTTATGACAATGAATTCGCCGGTACTAGCGCCGGCCTTTGAGCTGCCCGCAGGCCGCCGAGATGTCCGTTCCCCGGGTCGCCCTGCGAATCACCCGGATCCCCTGTTTCCAAAGTCTTGTCTGGAACGCCTCGATCCGCGTCTCTGGAGGACGGCGGTAGGGAATCCCCGGGCTCTCATTGAGCGGGATCACGTTTACCTTCGCGGGGATCCCCCGCAGGAGCCTGGCGAGCCGGTCGGCCTCCTCGGGGCTGTCGTTCACGCCATCGATCAACGTGTACTCGAACGTTATCAGGCGGCGGCTCGGAAGGGGGAGAGCCCGACACGCCTTGATAATCGCCTCCACCGGATACTTGGCGTTGAGGGGAACGAGCCGATCGCGAATCTCGCTCGTCGCTGAATGGAGCGAAATGGCGATCGAGACATTGATATCCTCGAGAAGGCGCCCTAGTTTCGGCAAGATTCCAACCGTAGAGACCGTTATGCGGCGGGAAGAGAGTCCGAACCCGCTCGGGTCGGATATCACACGAAGGGCTCGTATCACCGCATCGTAGTTCAGGAGCGGCTCGCCCATCCCCATCAGCACAACATTCGTAATCCGAAGATCGCGCCGTGCGATCCTGACCTGGCAAATCTGATCGAGGATCTCCGCGACGGTGAGGTTTCTAACAAAGCCCTCTGTACCGGTCAAGCAAAAGCCGCACTTCATGGCGCAGCCGACCTGGGTGGAGATACAGATAGTACTGCGGCGAGATTCCGGAATCAGAACCGTCTCGATGAGATTGCCGTCGCGCAAGGCGAAGAGCCATTTTTGCGTGCCATCCTCCGAAAGCTCGTTTCTTCGCTCATCGAGAACATGAAGATCCCAATCCAGGGAAAGCGACTCCCGGAAGGGTCTCGAAAGATCCGTCATCTCTTCGAAGCGCGCCGCCGCCTTTGCATAGAGCCACCGGAATACCTGCCGGGCACGGAATTGCGCTATGCCGCGTTCCCGGAAAAGGACCTCGAGCCCGGGAAGATCGTAATCCTTGAGCGCGGGCCGGGGGCGAGCGGCGATCCCCGACGCCCCGATCGGAGGCGGCGCGTCCGGCGTCAATTTCCCTAGTCCGGTCGTGCTCGACATGATTTTCGGAAGTTATCATATCCGGCCCCGGCCGCCACGGCCGTAAAGTGCGGGTCGGGCCGGCTATGCTCGCCACTCACCCGGTGGCTTGCGGCCGGGCGCGCCATTCTGATACGAGGTTGGCCACACCTGCCGCCTCACAACCGGCTGGAGGACGAGATGGACGGATTGATGGCCCCTCTCCTGAAGACGGCGATCAGGGCTTATCTGAAGGATCGGTTTGGAGATAAGTTCAGGGGAGACGAGTACGAACGCCTCGCTGAAGAATTCACGGCGGAAGCCACCCGCGATGAATTCTCTGCACTGCGCAAGCTCAAGGGCGATGAACGGCGCGAGGTAATTCGCAAAATCGCCGGAAGGATCCAGGCGCGAATAAAAAAGTCGGGAAGCAAGAAGGACAAAGCCATGATGAGGCAGTTCATGAAGGCGCGCGCAGAAACCTCTACTTCCGGCCCCGCCAGAGGTGCCGCGAAGAAGAAAAAGAAAGTTTGATTGCCCTCCCGAAGGTCTACCTCTCGGCCTCCGGCCGTCGATGCGGACGCGGGAGGAGCTTCGGTTGCGTTATCCGGAACTGCCGCACCAAAGGATAGACACGTAACTCCAGGCAACCGGGGCACATGCCGTGGGTGGTTTCCACATTGGAGAGCGGTTCCCGGTACCCGAGATCTTTCCGACACCAGCTGCATTCAAGCTTCATCGAACTCGTACCCCCCTTGGGCGGGCGCGCCAGGCGCGCAAACCATCACGCGAGTCTCGATGCTGCACTATGTCGTGATACCAGAGGTGACGCGAGGCTGATGCGCAACTACGTCATACAGGCCGGTGGGTGTACGCGCGGGTGATGCTCTTCTTCGATAGACGCTCCCCCGTTTGAAGTCAAGAAATTCCTGCGGAATATTTCACTGGTGCTTCAGAATATCCGGGCGAAGGGGTGGTGTTGAATCACCACATGTGAATGCGCCTGGGCACGCTTGTGGACGAAGGCTCAGATACCCCGGAAATCATTCGATGTTTCCGACACACAACTATTTCACAGGGTATGGAGGCACAGACGCAAACGACCTGGTCGCCACGCACGCGAGACCGATGATGCAAGATCGCCGGGACTTTTTCAGGAAGAGCGCCGATAGGCTATGTAGTGATTGGTACGCCCCAGTTCCCTGTATTTTCGCTCATAAAGCGTCTCGATGCGGTCGGGGAGCGACGTGACATAGCCCGGATCGTCAAATTCCGATGTGAGCGCCCTCACGCCCTTCAGCTCTCCGATAATTTTCTCCGCGTAGGGCCTGAAATCTGTCGCAACGATCAACGATCCACCCGGGGCGAGCCGGCTCGCGAGAAGCTCACCGAACGCAGAGGTAATGAAGCGACGCCGCTGGTGGCGCCGCTTGGGCCAGGGATCAGGAAAATTGATCGTGAACGCCCGGACGCTTTCGGGCTCGAAAAGGCGAGGAACGACAAGTGCGGCATCGCCGCACGCAAGGCGAACGTTTGGGCAATCAAGCCGGATGAGCTTGTCCCTGAGCTTCAGAACCCTTCCGCGGTTGTAGTCGATGCCCACATGGTCGATCTCGGGACGCAGCTTCGACACCGCGATCAAATATTCGCCTTTTCCGAACCCGAGATCCACCTCGGACGGCGCCTTGCGGCCAAACTCGGCTTCCCAGTCCGGCGGATCCCGTGGCACCTCGAGCAGAGGCTCCGGTTGTCCGGGAGCGAGTGAGACGGGTTTTCGCGCTCTCACTGCAACCCCTCAGCGAAAGTATCGCGCAGCCAGGCGCCCGTGTACGATTGCTTGCTTCTCGCGATGGCTTCAGGCGATCCTTCGGCGACGATCCAGCCCCCCTCTTCCCCGCCTTCGGGGCCGAGATCGACGATGTGATCCGCCGATCGAATCACGTCCAGGTTATGCTCGATCACGATGACGGTATTTCCGGTCTTCACGAGCCGGTCCAGAACCGCCAGGAGTTTCTTTACGTCGTCCATGTGAAGGCCCGTGGTCGGTTCATCGAGGACATAAAGGAGATCGTGCCTTCGCGCCTGGGCAAGCTCCGCGGCGATCTTGAGACGCTGCGCTTCACCACCGGAAAGTGTCGTGGCGGCCTGCCCCAACCGGAGGTAACCCAGGCCTACCTCATCGAGAATCGCGAGGACCTTTCTCAGCTTCAACTCATCGGCGAAATGATTCCGCGCCTGCCGGGCCGTGAGCTGCAGGGTTTCGTAAATGTTCAGTCCCTTGTACCGCACCTCCAGTGTAGGCACCCGGAAGCGCCGGCCGCCGCATGTGTCACACCGGATATAGATGTCTTCCAGAAATTGCATATCGATTTTCACCGCGCCTTGACCCGTGCAGATCTCGCATCGGCCACCGGGCACGTTGAAGGAGAAATGGCCCGGCCCCATGCGGCGGGAGCGCGCCAGGGGAACCTGTGCGAAAAGCCGGCGGATCTGGTCGAACACTTTGAGATAGGTAACGGGGTTGGAGCGGGGGGTCCGGCCGATGGGCCGCTGATCCAGAACCACAACGCCCTTCAGATGCTCCACCCCCTCGAGCGTCTCGAAGGCTCCCGCTTCCGCCGAAGGGCGGTCAAACTGGCGCAAGAGAGCGCCGACCAGGGTCGTGTGAACCAGTGTGCTCTTCCCTGATCCCGAAACCCCGGTGACACAGACAAACTTGCGTAGAGGCACGCGGAGCGTCAGCTTCTTCAGGTTGTGCTCCGAAGCGCCCGTAAGAACCAGGAACTTTCCGTTCCCCGATTTTCGCTTGCCGCCCACGGACGCGCGCAGCTCCCGCCGGAGATAGCGGGCGGTAAGCGTCGGGGAGGCCTCGAAGTCATCGCGAGGGCCTTGCCAGACAACCCTCCCGCCCCGCTCACCGGCCAGCGGGCCCAACTCGATCACATGTTCGGCGGCCCGGATGACTTCCCGGTCGTGCTCCACGACCACAATCGTGTTTCCGTTATCGCGCAGCCTGGCCAGAATTTCGACGAGCCGCCCGACGTCACGGGCGTGAAGGCCCACGCTGGGCTCGTCGAGCACGTAAAGCGTCCCCGCGAGCCG
>CBDUXZ010000093.1:0-7277 GCA_965371325.1 uncultured bacterium
AAACCGATCCGGCGGAAACGAGATAGGTCCCGCCTACCATGAGCGGGCCCCAGACGATAAAGACGCTGAGCTCCCCCAGCCCGCGGTGCTTGAGTTTCAGAGGCGGGGCGACGTAGAAGACGCTGATGAAGAGCCCGGCGAGCGCAAAGCCGACGACTCCCGGGCCCCGCAGGGTGGTAAGGTAGACGAGGATGGCGAGGTCGAGTGCGTTGGCCGTGAAGATTGCGTTGCGAAGTCCCGTCCGGGAGACAAGCCCTCCCAGAACGGGGTGCGGCGAATAGAGCGCGCGCGGGTAATCCGCGGAGTCCACGCCCGCCGAAAGATCGAAGTAATCGTTGATCATGTTGTTGGCGGCGTGGGCAATCACGAGGCCGAGCAGCGCAGCGATGGAGGGAACCCACGCTATCGGTCCATCCGCCGCGGCTAGCAGGGTGCCGATGAGCCACGCGAAAACCGTGATGTTGAAGACGCAGGCTCTGGTAATGATGAGCCACCGGGAGAGAGGATCCATCTTCCGGTCGGGGGAGAGGTTGCAGGTGTTCAGTACCTCGAGCCAGTTTGCGACGACCATCGGAATACTCCCGGGGGGAACGGCGGCGGGGCGCGTTTTCCGGCTTCCACATTCGGGGGAGCGAGACAGTGACACCTTATACAAGAACGGGGCGAGCGCTGCCCGGCACACCGTAACACGGAAGGGCGCGTCTCCGGGGCGCGGGGAGAGTTCATTAGGATGCGCATCCTGGTAACCGGTTCGAGCGGCCTCATCGGGCGCGCGCTCACCGCGTCGCTTCGGGGCGAGGACCATGAAGTGGTGCGTCTGGTCCGCGGCGAAGCCCCGTTGCAGACAGGGGAGTTTCGGTGGAGGCCCGAAGCGGGGATCATCGACGAATCCGCATTCGAGGGTGTGGACGGCGTGGTTCACCTCGCTGGCCAGAGCATTGCGAGCGGCCGCTGGACCCCGAAGCTGAAGGCTTTCATTCGGGAGAGCCGTGTTCGGGGGACACGCGTTCTGAGCGAGGCGCTGGCACGCTGCGCCCGGCGGCCGAGGGTGCTCCTCTCCGCTTCGGCCATCGGATACTACGGCAACCGTGGGGATGAGCCGTTGCGGGAGGAGAGCAGGCCGGGAGAGGGATTTTTCCCCGAAATCTGCACCGCATGGGAAGAAGCCACCCGAGCGGCCCAGGATGCCGGCGTTCGCGTGGTGCATCTGCGCTTCGGCATCGTTCTCTCCGAAGGTGGCGGCGCGTTCCAGAGCATGCTGCGCCCCTTCCGGCTGGGATTTGGTGGCAGACTAGGGAACGGAAGGCAATACATGAGCTGGGTTGCGATCGAAGATGCAATCGGCGCCACCTGCTATGCGCTTTTGCGAAACGATCTCGAGGGTCCCGTAAACATTGTGGCGCCAGCACCGGTCACGAACGAGACTTTCACGAGAACCCTCGGAAGCGTGCTCGGGCGCCCGACCATCATCTCCCTGCCGTCGCCGTTGCTGCGGCTCGCGCTGGGCTCCGAGATGGCCGATGCGCTTCTCCTTTCGAGCACCAGGGTGTTGCCCGCCCGTCTCGATCGCGCGGGATACACGTTCGGCGCCCCCGATCTCCGGAAGGCCCTGCGGCAGATCCTGAGTCGCGCGCGCTGATCGCGACCTGAAGCCGCCAGCGGGACGCTCAGGGCCCGGGTGATACGGCCGATAACTGAGGCATCGGGTCCGTTGAAGCAGGTGGTCAACGACCACCGTGGGGTGATAGTCTAGGCCATGGCTGGAAACAGGAATATAATCCTTGCCGGCATCGGGCTGGTGGCGTTTGCCCTGTTCCTCATCTTCGGTTCGGGTGACGCTCATGATGGCCCCTCAGGCGGGGAGGGGGCCGGGATTGCCGGCGCAGGTCCAGGGGGGCAGGAAGGGCAGGACGCCTCTCTAGGCAGCGATGAGTCCCGCAGACGGAAGTCTATCTTCAAGAAAGGACCGGGCCGCGGCAGAGAAAAGCCGGCCGACCCGAAGCTGGTCGAAAAACTCAAAGTGCCCGACAAGCGTTTCGTGGCAACGGGCCCGCCCGTCTCCCCGAAGGATGGCATTGTTCAGCAGTCCTTTACCGGCGATCCCACCCTGATTTCCGGCGGGGCCGGGGGCGCAACCTCGCGATCGGCCGGATCGGGCGGCGAGACCGCCGGGGAGTCGGCGGAGGGAGAGGCGGAAGCGGAAGCGGAAGCAGAAGCGGAAGCAGAAGCGGAAGCAGAAGAGGAAGATATCCCCAACGCCTCTTGTCCGGATTGCGGCGCCCCCTCCGTGGTAACAACAGTCGTGGATATCGTGACCCAGCCAATCTTCGCGGGCGCCTTCGATGCCACTTGCTCGGGCATCTTCTTTGACAACCAATTCGAGATCGGCGGCAATCCCGGCTGCGCGACTTTTTTCCCCGACACCTGCCGCGGGAGCGCCGCCGCACTCTTCGACGAGCGCTTCTTTGTGACTGTCCGGGGCGAGTGCATCCCCGATCGCAATTTTATGAAGGAGATCTTAGAGCGCTGACTTTCTGATTCCGGCCTGCCTGTGACACCTTTCCGCGAAGCGCACCACTAAACAGTCATTCAGTGCCGTGCTCCCTCCCGGCGAGGGACTGCCGGATCCGCTCTCCGTTGCGAGGTCGGTGGTCGTTGCCGTCGCGATTAACGCCGCGACGTAACAGACGCCGGCCTTTTTGCGTTGGGTCCGGCTGTTTCCGGGAGGCGACATGACGTGGAGGAGGAAATGCTCAGGATTCTTACTGGTTGTGACCACGCTTTCAGGCGCCGCCCCGATTAGCGCTGCTTCGGAACAGTCCTGGCGCCGCGTGAGCCATATGACCTCTGCGCCCGTGACCGCCTTGGCGGTCCATGCCGGAGGCGACCATATCGCCGCGGCGTCGGGTGGGAGCGTTTACCGGTCGGCGGACGGGGGCCGATCGTGGCGCCGTGAAGAGCGTCTTGGGGGCGAGATCGATGCACTGGCGTTTATGGGCGATGAAAGCGCCGCGTTACTGCTTGTGGCCGGGGAGCGCGGGGCTCGATGGGTGGGCGCCGGTGCGGCCGGCCGGGCCCTCGATCTGCCCCCTCTTTCCGGACGGGGTGGCGTGAGGGCTCTCGGGGTGAGGCCAGGCACGGGTGGCCCCGTGGCCTTCGGCACCGAGAACGGCGTCGTTGTGGCCGGTCTGGAGAAGGACGTCTGGCGGGAGATCGCCACGGCCATACCGGGACGTTCCTTCCGCGCCGTCGCGTGGGAGGCGGACGGCGGCATCGTGGCCGCCGGCGAGGAGGGACTCTTCCGATTCGATCCGAAGCGGCCGGGCGACCCCGAGCGGCTGACGTCGCGCTCCGCGCGAGACGTTGTTTCCTCGGGCGACGCGACCCTCGCCGTCACCCTGTCCGGCCTGCTTGCGACCTACGGCGGAGGGCCCTGGCGAGAGGTTCCGGGGGCGGAGGGTCCTTCCCGTGAGGCCGAGGTCGCTGGCCCCGCCATGGATCTGCGGGGCGCATTCGTGGTGGCGGACCCTCTGAAGGTCTGGCGCGTGGAAGCGGGCAGAACCCCCCGACGCATTGCAGACGCGCCGCCGGGGGAGACGACCACCGCAATCATCGCGCTTCCCGATGGAAGGCTTCTGGGCGCGACCAATCGCGGGCTCTTCGAGCATCCGGCGCCCGGGCCGGCGGGTACGGGGGGCCGCGACGGCGGGAGACTCCTCCGCCTGCCGGATGGTTCCGCCCGGGAGAGCGGGGCAGGGCTCGTCAGTCGGCTTCTTCTTCCGAGTGACTCCGGACAGGCACCCCGGAGCGCTGAACCCGCCATTGCTGCGGTGCGGCGGGCGGCGATCCGCGCGTCCCACCTGGATCACGACCGGATCCGCCGAAACTTTCGCGGTGTGCGGTACCGAGCGCTTCTCCCCGAGCTGGAAGTGTCCCTCCGTCGCCGTCGCTCTACCGCGTTCGATCGCGACCGCGATCAGGCCTTCACCGGGGGCGCGCTCCGAAACCTGTTCGATCAATCACGCGACCGCGATCGGGAGCGGGATTTCGTGATGGCGGCGGAGTGGGATCTTGGTTCGCTCCTGTTCAACCCCGATGAGCTGGACGTCAGCGAGGAGGCGCGGCGCGTTCTGACGCTTCGTGACGATGTCCTTGATGAGGTGAATCATATCTATTTCGAGCGTCGCCGGGCCGATATGGCCCTCGCGATCCTGGAGGCGCGAACTCCGGGGGAGCCTTACAAAGACGGGGAGGAGGCCGTCGCGCTTCGGGTCAAGATTGACGAGCTGACTGCGCGACTCGATTCCTGGACGGAGGGCTTTTTCTCCAGGGAGATGGCGCGTCTTTCGAACGGGGAAGACGGTCCCGCCTCAGACCAGGGTTTTTGATGTCCAACCACCCAGGGCCGGTCACGGCCGGCCCGCACCAGGAAGGAGGAGCCATGCGTCGCAAACGCACACTCACGTTCGCGCCCGCCCTGGCGTTCCTCGCCCTGATTTTGCAAATGAGCTTCCCGCCCGGAGAGAGCCGCGCCGACACGGTGCTGATCTCGGAGGTCCTTGTTGATGCCTCGGGGAGCGACAATGGAAAGACCTTTGTCGAGCTTGCCGGCACACCGGGTCTCACGCTTGCCGGATATACGCTGGTGGGCGTGAACGGCGGGACGGGAACCGTCTACCTCACCATCGATCTCTCGTCCTTCGCGATCCCGGCGGACGGAATCTTCGTCGCCGCGGACTCGGCAAGCGGCGTGACGGCGGTCGCGGAGGCGGATGCCCTGTTCGCCAGTCTCGATCCGCAAAACGGCCCCGACAGCATCCAGCTTCGGCTGGCCGATACGGTCATCGACGCCCTGGGCTACGGCGACTTCACGAGCGCTGTGTTCGCCGGGGAGGGGAATGCCGTGGCCCTTCCGACGGCGGGATCGAGCCTTGCCCGCCCGTTTGCGGACGTCGATACGAACGACAACGCGACGGATTTCATCGCCATGGCCGCGCCCACCCCCGGGACAGCGTCTTTCTCGGGTCCCGCAGCTGTCCCCGAGCCCGCGAGCCTCCTGCTCCTGGGCGCAGCGCTGCTTCCTCTCGGAAGGCGGGTTCGACGGTGGACCCCCCCCGCGGAGCGCTAGGCCCCGCGGTGGAACGCCCCGCTCCTCGGGGCGTTTTTGGCCACCCGCGATTTCCTCTCCGGTGGCGGGAAAAATCCCCGCCCGGAGAGCGAAGATTGACAGCGGGGATCGCTCGCCCTAACATGGCGTGACTGGGGCGGTTTTCCGTGCTTCCCGAGGTTTCTCCGCCGTGTCCGGTTGATCAGGAAGCAACGGCTCTTGCGTCACGACGGCCTCCTTTCCGGCACATTCCCCCCGAGCGCGAAAATTCTTCGGAGCCAGAATGCACGACGCCATCGGAATCTTCGACTCCGGGATAGGTGGCCTCACGGTCCTGCGAGCCCTGAAGGAAACGCTCCCGGACGAAGAGACGATCTATCTGGGCGATACGGCCCGCGTACCCTACGGAACGCGCTCGCCGGAAACGGTGGTGCGATACGCCGTTCAGGCGGCTGCGTTCATGGCCGAAAAGCAGGTAAAGCTTCTGGTTGTGGCCTGCAATACCGCTTCCGCAGTGGCGCTCGATGCCATCCGTTCAGGGTGCCCCGGCGCATCTTTTCCACTGATTGGCGTGATAGAGCCCGGCGTGCGGGAAGCGCTTCGTCTGACACGAACGGGGCGCGTCGGTGTGATCGGTACCGAGGCGACGATCAGGAGCCAAGCCTACACGCGGGCCCTGAAGGCGCTCGTCCCTGACATCCAGGTGTTCACCAAGGCCTGCCCGCTGTTTGTTCCCCTTGCGGAGGAGGGGTGGGAGGAGACCGAGGTCGCTGCCCTGGTAGCGCGGGAATACCTCTCGGGCTTCGGGGATCTCGGCGTTGATACCCTGATACTGGGCTGCACCCACTACCCGGTCATGAGAAACGTAATCGGACGGACGGTGGGTGACGGGATTTCGCTCGTTGATTCGGCGAAGGCGACGGCCGTCAGCGTGCGCGAAGTTTTGAAGGAACGAGGCCTGATCAAGCCGGCGAAGGCAAGCGGATCGGGCGAGCGCGGCGATCGATTCTATGTGACCGACGCCCATGAGCGTTTCGTGAAAGTCGGGAGCCGCTTCCTCGGGCGGGACATGGCGGGTGTGATCACGGTCGAGTTGTAGGCCGCTTCTGCGGGAGCGCCGGGGCTCGCACGCGGAGACTTTTCGAGAATGTTGCCCGGGCTCAATCACAATGTTCGTTTCAAGGGGAAGATCTACCACGTCCAGACCGAAGACAGCGGCCTTCGGAAGCCGCATGTCACGACGATTCTGTTCGATGGGGGTGAAATCCTGGCGCGGAAACGGACGAGCTACGCCGACATGGTGTCGTCGGGCGGTATCGATGACGTGGTTCGCAAGCTGATGATGGATCAGCATAAGGATATGCTGCGGTACCTGAAGTCGGGGGCCGTCGAAGGGGAGCCGGAAGCCGCCCAGGACAGCGCCGCTTCTTCTCCCGAAATCGGGTTCGCCGCCGGCGAGGTTTCGAAAGACGAGAGTTCTCTTGACGAAGTCATCCTTGATTTCATGACCGGCGAATCGGGGAAGAGGCGTCCGTCGGGGGGCCCGGCGCGTTAACGTGACCCAGGAGTAGGAACAGAAGCGAGCCCGGTCGCTTCAGCCATGCCCATGATTCATATCTCCCACGTTTCAAAGTCCTTTTCCCGGGACATGCCGGCCTTGGTCGACGTGAATCTGGTTATCGGGAAAGGCGAATTCGTCTTTCTCACCGGACCCAGCGGCGCCGGTAAGTCCACCCTCCTCAGGCTTCTGTTTGGCGCCGAGAAACCCAGCGAGGGACAGATTCTCATTGACGGGCGGAACATATCAAGGCTTCGAGCCGCCCACATTCCGTTGCTTCGCCGGAAGATCGGCGTGGTTTTCCAGGACTTCAAACTTCTCATGAATCTGAGTGTTTTCGAGAACGTCGCCATGGCGGTCGAGGTGCTCGGCGAGCCAAGGGCGAAGGTGCAGCAGAGGACCTGGCGTGTCCTGAAATCGGTGGGGCTTGCGCACAAGATGCACGCGAAAGCGATTCTTCTCTCCGGCGGGGAACAGCAGCGCGTAGCCATTGCCAGGGCCATCGTGAACGAACCGGATGTTCTGCTGGCGGATGAGCCAACGGGCAACCTGGATCCGGATCTAACGATGGAAATCATGAAGTTCCTTCAGCAGGTCAATGCCCGGGGAACC
>CBDUXZ010000094.1:0-7253 GCA_965371325.1 uncultured bacterium
GCGATCGGCCCAGAAGAGGTTCGTATGTCCCTCGAACATCGAAACGACGTTGTCGTCGTTGATGTTGGGAAGGACCCACTCCTTCTTTCCCCACACGCCCGAGCCGTAGGGCCACTGGGTCGAGTGGGCCCGCTCCTCGAAGATCTTCCTCCAACCGGCTGCACTCCGGTTATGCAGCTTCTCGAAATCGTGAACCACTTCGAGAAGGCCGCCGCACTTGCGGCAGCGATAGACAATCTCGTCGAGGGCGTACCGCTCGCCGCAGCGCCGAAAACACTCGAACCAGGCGTTATATTCAGCAGGGCTGTCCATGGATCACTCTCTTGGGGGTCTCTTCAGAGGGTAAACGGAACGCTCAGGGCTCGCCGTCCCGGGCCGGGCGAGTAATCGGCTGACCGGCCGCTATCTAGCCGTATAGCATGAAAATTGTAAGAGCACCCTCCGGGAAGTGTCAAACTACATTCGACTTTGGTTGGCACAGGGAACCCCCCGTGCTATAAAAGGCTGGCTTTTCCCCCCTCTCCAAGACCTTCGTAAGCGTTCCTCCGTGCGGCGAAAGGACTTGTCGAACTTGACCCGGATCGTGTCTCCGTTGAACGAAGCCGCCATGGCCGCCCGGCGCATCCTGGCGGTCCTTCTGACTTTATCGGTCGGCCTCTCCCCTGCCTGCGGGAAGTCGGGTGAAGAGTGGGGCGGAGGCGTTGACTCCTCCGCGCCACAGGCAGAGACCCGGCCGGCCAGGAGCGACGAGGAGCAGGGCTTCGAGAACGTGGTCTCCCTGTTTGAATCACGGGATTTCAGGGGCGCCATCAGAAACGCAAAAGATTTTCTCGCCGACTATCCCGAGAGTTCCCACCTCGCTCAGGTACTCTACCTCTCCGGAAGGGCATCGATCATGCGGGGGGATTTCGACGACGGAATCGCCAGCCTCGGCGATATGCGCCAGCGTTTTCCGGATGACGAGAACATTCCCTTCGCCGACCTCTACATCGCACAGGCTCTCTACCAGAAGGTTCATCTGCCAGTCGTCGAGTATAAGCTTCCGCGGAAGGAGGCCCTCCCGGGTTACGAAAAAGCCCTGACCGCTTTCCATGAAACGGCGGAGAAGCACAAGGGAGACGCCGAGATCGCGTCGCGGTCCCGCCTCATGGAGGGGCAGATCTTTCAGGACATGGGGCGCAGAACCGAAGCCCTCGAGATATTTCAGACCTACCTGGAAGAGCAGCCCAGCGGAGACTACGCCGATCAAGCACTCTTCCAGGCAGCGGATCTTCTCATGAATCTCGAGCGGTGGGACGAAGCCCGGGAAGCCTTCGGCAGGCTGACACGCGAGTTTCCCGGCACGACGCACTCAGGGACCTCCATCGATCGTATCCGCGAGATGGCCCTCATCGGCGAGCCCATGCCTTCTCTTCAGGGTTCGCGCTGGATCGACGCCCCCCCGCCTACGGACTTTCGCGGGAAGGTCGTTCTTGTGGTCTTCTGGAGTACGTGGTGCGCGCACTGCCAGCACGAGATGCCCAAGCTCGAGCTGCTCTACAAGAAGCTGAGTGGCCGGGGTTTGATCGTCCTCGGTATGACCAGCAACGACCAAAACCAGACCGATCAATCGGTCAAGAAATTTGTCGAGAAGTACGGGGTTACCTTCCCCATCGGTATCGAATCGGGGCGGGCGGCTAACGCCTATGCCGTTGGACGGATTCCCGCGGCGGCGATTATCGACCAAAAGGGGATAGTCCGATGGCGTAATTCCGGCGACCTCGTCACCGAAAAGTTGCTTAAAAGCTATCTCTGAGGGACACTTTGAATCCGGACAGGGCCGCCGGGCCGGTTCCCGCGAAGGGGTTACGGTCCGGGCTCCCCGTAGGGGATAAGCCATGAGAGCCTGGTACGAACGCATCCCTCCTCTCCTCTCGTTGCTCTTCACCGTCTGTATTTCAGCCTCTCTCTCCCCTGTGCGAGCGGACGCGCAGGTCTTCAAGTGGATCGACGAGAACGAGGTGGCCCATTACACTTCGAACCGCGCCAGCATCCCGATCAAGTACCAGGACACCGTCAAGATCGTCGAGCCAGAACCCAGGTCCGATCTCTTCCGGACACGCGAGGTCACGCTGCCGCAAGCGGGGCCTCCCGATCTGCAGGAAGAGTACCTTCCCCCGGAACCCGCCTTCACACCACGCAAACCCGGAACCGATGTTGTTGGCGGGGTGTTCGAAACACCCGGCACGGGCAGCCGGGCGGAGGCGCAGGAACCCCCAGCCCGCCCCCGGCGGACATCCCGGCTCGGGCTCAAGGCGTACACGGGAAAGGGCGAGGGGTGGTGGCGCTCCAGGTTCACCCAGGCAGACACGCTCGTCGACAAGCAGCAGCGCATCGTCGACGCGCACCGCAAGAAGCTTCGCAAGATCATCAAATCTCACGCCAGCGGCAATGAGGTAATTCCGCTGGAGGATGACCCGGAGTTCCAGAAAATGGCGCGCGTTCTTCCGAGGGAGGAGGGCCGTCTTAATAAATTCAAGCGGGAGATGCGCAGGCTCGGGGCCAGAGCCGACGAGCTTCGCATACCCGGCTCCTGGAGACGCTGAGGACATCGAGGGGTTTTCTGATGGAACGCATTATCGATTTCACCGACTACATTTCCGGCCAGCAGATTGTAGAAGATCTGGGCAGCCCCCTGTTGCAAACCGCGCTGCTGGCCCTGTTCATCATCACGATCCTGATGAAGTGGAAAATCATCTTCACTTTTCTGCTCATGGCGACGCTCACCATCCTCGTCATCCGCGTGGGCTTTGGTGCTGGATCCACCGGCGTCCTGGAGCAAGCGCCCGTCTTCCTCTCGGGGCTCGGGCTCGTCATCGCCATCGCCGTTTACCTTTTTTACATTCGCAGGTAACACCCCCCCCCGCTCCTTCAGGCCGCCTGATTATTCCATCGAAGTGGCACCCTGGGGCGGTTGTAATTGCACTATGGCAGCGCACTCCGCCCGGCGCGCTGCCATAGGGAGGGTTTCCTTTGGACTGGGAACAGCGTGAACTCACGGAAGATGAAGTCATGAGGCGGCTCCAGCGCGACGCAGACCGGCTTGTCGATCGCTTCGGGCTGCCGCTGGAACGTCTGGCGAAAGAGAGCAATCGCGTCAAGCGCCGCTACGGGAGCTGTGATTCCGACGGGGTGATTCGAATCCGCCTTCGGAACCTGAGAACCGGCAAGCTCCTCAAGTATTCTTCGATGATCTCCACCCTCTGCCATGAGCTGGCGCATCTGCGCTACATGAATCACGGGGTGCGATTTGTTGCGCTCTACACGCGCATCCTCGAGTTTGCACGGGCCAATGGCATCTACCGTCCAAAAACCGTCGCCCCGCGCGGCGAAACCTCCATCACCGGCATAACGGAGGGCCTCGGCCTGCATCCCGCGGCGCGCCTCCGGAAATAACGCCCCGGCAGGACGCGTTGATCCTCCCGGCAGGGCGCGTCTATACTCGCGTTTCGAAGGGGGCGGGCGTCAAGGGCAACCTTCCGCCCCCGGTGTCGACGACCCCGATTTCTCCCCCCGGGGACTCTGCGGAGCTGGCGCGCGTGAAGAAGCGAAAGTTCGTAGCTCTTGCCGGAGGAGTCGGCGCGGCACGATTCCTGCGGGGACTGGCCGCTGCCGTCGATCCCGGAGACATCACCGCGCTTGTGAACACCGCCGATGATTTCGTCCATCACGGCCTGCACATCTCGCCCGATATCGACACCATTTGTTACACCCTGGCGGGACTGGTCGACGAAACGTCGGGCTGGGGCGTGGCCGGTGACACCACCGCCTGCCTCGAGATGCTCGGACGGCTGAGGGAGGAAACCTGGTTTCGCCTCGGTGACAGGGATCTTGCCCTCCACATCAAACGCACACACCTTCTCGGGGAAGGGTTGCCCCTCTCCGTCGTGACCATGCGAATCTGCGCCGCGCTGGGGATCGAAACGCGCGTCGTGCCCATGACCGATGATCCGATCGCAACGGAAATTGAGACACCCGAGGGAACCATTCCCTTCCAGGACTATTTCGTGCGCCGGGCCTGCCGCGATACGGTGCGCGGCGTCCGCTTTCGGGGGGCCGAGGCCTCCCGTCCGGCCCCGGGGGTCCTCGACGCGATAGAGACGGCTTCGGCGATCATCATCTGCCCGTCAAATCCCGTCGTCAGCATTCCGCCCATCCTGTCTGTTCCCGGAATCCGGGAAGCCATCATCAGCAGCAACGTAGCCGTTGCGGCGGTTACCCCGCTTATCGGCGGTAAAACGGTGAAGGGTCCCGCCGATCGCATGCTGCGGGATCTCGGCCATGAGGCAACCGCCGTCGGGGTCGCAAGGCTCTACGAAAAGCTCGCAAGCGCCTTCATCCTCGACACCGTCGACGAGGCTATTCGCGGCGACGTGCAGCGCTTGGGAATGCGCGTCCTCGTCCGTGACACGCTCATGTCTGACGCCGCGCGCGCGCGGGATCTCGCCGCCGCGGTGGTTGATTTTCTCGATCCATGAGGACCCCGTCGACGCACATCGTGGTCCCCGTAAAGACCACTGAGCGAGCCAAGGGCCGTTTGTCTCAGATCCTCGCTCCGACCGCACGCCGCGATCTCGCGCGGGCCATGTTGCGCGATGTGCTCCGGGCAGCCACACGACTGCCCAGTGTGACGCGGGTCTGGGTGGTGAGTTATGACAGGACTATTCTGGATGAAGTCGAAGGTTGGGGGGCGAGGCCTCTCGAGGAGAAATACGACATGGGACTCAACCCCGCGCTGAGGTTAGCAACGAAGGAGGCATGCGAGCAGGGGGCCGAGGCGCTCCTTGTTCTCCCTTCAGACGTCCCCCTCGTCGGGCCCGACGATTTGGAGCGCGTCCTCCGGCCGGGAAGGCGCGCGAGCCCGGACCAGGGGCTGGTTGTGGGCGTGCCCTCGAAGGAAGGAACTGGAACGAACGCCCTCCTCCGAATCCCGCCGGACGTCATCCCCCCCCGGTTCGGACCCGCGAGCTTCGATCGGCACACCCGGGAGGCGGCGCGCAGGAAAGTCCCCTTCATCGCCAGGCGGGTCGCCCGTCTCGCGCTCGATGTGGATACGCCGAAGGATCTCGTCACCCTCCTCTCCCGGGAGCGCCGAGGCGAAACGGCCCGCGTCCTCGAACGTCTGGGGCTCCTCTAACATGAAGGCACTGCAGGTCTTTCCGGTCGAGGGGGTCCCCATGATTAACACGGGCGACCCGCTGGGGAAGATTCTCGCCATGGCCGTCCGCGATGGCGAACAAGGCCTTCGGCCGGGTGATGTCCTTGCCGTCTGCCAGAAGGTCGTATCCAAGCAGGAGGGGCGGGTGGTCGACCTCTCGAGGGTTGCCCCTTCGCCCCGCGCTCTGGCCTGGGCCTCAGAGCACGGTAAGGATCCCCGCGTCATCGAACTCGTGCTCGGGGAGGCAAAGCGGATCGTCCGGATGGAGAAGGGTTTGATTATCGCCGAAACGCGCGGGGGCCTTGTGTGCGCAAATGCGGGCGTCGACATGTCGAACGCGGCGGGTCCGGATCAGGCGATCCTCCTCCCCTCCGACCCGGACGCATCGGCGGCGCGTCTCAGGGAGGAGATCTCGGGGACAACGGGGCAGCCCGTCGGTGTCGTCATCACCGACACGTTCGGACGACCCTGGCGGGAGGGCGTGCTGGACGTGGCGATAGGCGTCTCCGGCCTGCGGCCCCTGCTCGATCTTCGAGGGGGGCGGGATTGGACCAACCGCCCGCTCGAGACGACCGTGGTCGCAATCGCCGATCAAATTGCCGCGGCAGCCGGGATCGTCATGGGAAAGGCGGATGGCACGCCGGCCGCCATCGTCCGGGGCGTCGGCGCATGGCTTGGAGAGGGAAGCGCGGCGGAGCTTATTCGTCCCGCGGAACGTGACTTTTTCAGGTAGCGAAGTGGCGGGCGCAGGCTGTCATCAGGACCCCTGCTTGTGTGAAAAAGGCCCCCTACCGGTGGGCCCTCCCTTTTGCCCGGAGAAGCTCTCAGCGACCTGCGGCCCGCCTTGATCGCGCGGGTCGTTTCGAGCTTCCGGCGCTCTTCCCGGAACGGCGGGACGACGCTTGTTCGCGCCGCTCCCGCTGCAGCTCACGCACGCGGACCTTCAGATCCTGGGCCATTTCGCCCAGCGGAAGCAGCAGATACTGCCCGCTGTGCTTTAGGACGTTCACGACCTGCCGATCGTTCCGGCACAGGTAGAAATTCTTCCCGTCGGTGAGGAGGTTGATCCGTCCGCTCCCGTGGAGGGCGGCGTGAAAGGGCTTCTCGATTCCCATCTCTTCCCGGAGGATCCGCAGCGTTTTTCGAATCTGCTGGAAGCTCATCCCCTTTCGCTTGAGGGCAGCCACCGCCTGCAGCACCATCACATCGAGGGCGCTGTAGATGCGCCGACGGTCAACGTGGGAACGCCGGCTGGCGGGCCGGTTGAGGCTGGGAGGGAAAACGCCCTCTTCGTCCCAATACTGCAGGTTGCGGTTCGTGAGGCCCGTGAGCATCTGAACCTCACGGCTCGTGAAGCCTTCTTTCTTCGAGAGGAACATGCTTGTTCTTCACTCCGGAGAGATGCGCCGAACTCCCCGACGCCTTGCGGGGACCGACGCGAAACACGTTTCATCCGGGAGGGGTAATATCCGGGGGGGCTTCGGGTTCTTCATTATAGTAGAGAGGGGCGGCCGAGACCGAGCATCCTCTCAGGCCCTCGCTTATTTTATAAAATTGTAATACTTTCAAGTAGTTACAGCATGGTTGGAGCGCCGGCCCGGCGGGCGAAGAGAGGCGTTCCGAGGTGGTCGTGGATGGTTCCCTGGCGGGATTCCGGGTGGTGCCCCCGCGGAGGGTGAAATAATTCTGATCTCAAATTACGTGAGGCCCGAGATCGCTCTCGAGCCCCACGTAATTTTCCGCGCGATTGCCACTTACAGCCGTGTGCCGCCCTACTTCCTCTTCTTCCTCCGAGCGGTCTTCTTCTTGGCTGTCTTCCTCTTGGTCTTCCGCTTGGCGGTCTTCCGCTTCGCGGTCTTCCGCTTCGCGGTCTTCCGCTTGGCGGTCTTCCGCTTCGCGGTCTTCCGCTTGGCGGTCTTCCGCTTCGCGGTCTTGCGCCGGGTCTTCCGCTTCGCGGTCTTCCGCTTGGCGGTCTTCCGCTTGGCGGTCTTCCGCTTCGCGGTCTTCCGCTTCGCGGTCTTCTTTCTAGTAGCCTTTCTTTTGGCTGCCATTATAC
>CBDUXZ010000095.1:0-7179 GCA_965371325.1 uncultured bacterium
CCCGGGTCCGAACCGCCGTCATCCCCCCCGACGACCGTGCCAGGCGTCTCTCGCCCACCGAAGCGGCCGCGAACGGTGGCGATCCCCTCCGCGATCGGTTTCCCCTGATCGCTGGTGATCTGCACCTTGGTGTGGCAGATCTCCTTCCCCTTCCTCAGCAGGCGGGCATCGCCGACGATGGCCTGATCGATGGCCGCCGCGAGATAATTCACCTGAAGCGCACAGGTATGCCAGGGCGCGGCATCCTCTCCGAGCGCAAGTCTCGCTACGGCGTGGCCACCCAGGCCGATCATGGAAGCGGCGACACCGCCGTGAAGCACCTTACCCGGGTTCGAATTCTCATCCTTATAAGGAAGTGTAAAGCGCGCCGATGTCTCGGAGAGCGAATCGACCTGTACGCCGAGCGCTTTACTGTAGGGGGCTTTCTCCAGCCAGGTTTTTACCGACGCCTGCATTTCCTCAGTCCCTTCCGGGGAGCAAAGCGCAGTGAATTGCTCTGTCCGCAGGGATCTCGCCGGCCAGCGTCATGATCGCCCGCTCGGCCTCCTTGAGGCCAAACTCATGGGTGTGCATCTTCCCGATCGGAACCCTCCCCGATTCGATCAGACGGATGGCTTGCTCGTAGGCCTCGAAGGTGACCCCGAAGACGCCGCGGATCGTGATCTCCTTGATGACGACCTTGTCCGAAACGAAATCCGTTAGCGGCTTGAAACCCTTGACCCCGGCGAGAACGATGGTGCCGCCCATTGTCACGTAATCGACCGCCGCCACCACGGGTTCGGTGGCGTAGGAGGTGACTTCGACCACCACATCCGCGCCTCTCCCATCCGTGATTTCCTGCACGCGGTCACGGACGTCTTCGCGCTCGACATCGAGGGTATGATCGGCGCCAAATTCGCGCGCGAGGGAGAGCTTGTGCGCGTCTCCAGAAAGCCCGGTGACGATGATCGTGCCCGCGCCCGCCTGACGGCAGGCGATGACGCTCGCAAGCCCCCGCTGTCCCGGTCCGAGGATCAGCACCGTGTCGCCCGGTTTCGTCTTCGGTACGTCCACGGCCCACCGAAATCCCGCGCCAAGGGGATTGAAGAGCACCGCGAGCTCGGGCGGAACCGACTTGTCCATTTTGTGGACGATCGCGTCCCGGTGGAGGTAAAGGTGCTCCGCGTAACCGCCCCAGAGGCCCGGGGGAACCGACAGGGGGATGTAGGAATAAACGCGAAAGCCACCGGCGTTGCGGCAGAGCTGGTAGACCCCGCCGAGGCATCTCGGGCAGGTATGGCAGGGGAGCATTGCCTCGACCGCGACCCGATCCCCCGCATCCACGCCCCAGCGTTTCGCCGCGCCGTCTCCTATTTTCTCGATGATTCCAACGGGCTCGTGTCCGGGGATGACGGGAAGCGTTACCGGGAGGAGGCCCGAGAACTGTTCGTGATCGCTTCCGCAGATTCCGCACGCCTCCACCCGGAGGAGGGCATCATCGTGCCCGATCTCCGGAAGCGGGAGCGTCCGGGGCTCCAGCTTCCGGGGTGCGGTCTGGACCATTGCGAAAGTCGTCTTCGCCATCATGAATCTCCCGGCTCCCGCTAAAGTGACCCAATTCATTAAGTACGCTAACGTCTGGGAAGCCGATACGTCACCGTACTTGTGAACTGGACCGCTCAGGCTTGATCCAAATGCCCCGGGGAGTCAAGCGCGGGGAGACGGGCGGGGGGAGCATTGACCCCGGCGGGTACCCCCGCGATATAATGAGTTGGTCAAATTTCGTCGTTTTCGTCAGGATTGGGAGGGAGAGTTCAGGCTCCCGGAACCCGAGAGCGTGTCCTTGGCTGCTTCGTCTCGTATTGACAGTGAAATCCAGCGCGCGGGAATCATCGGCTGGTCGATGACGAAGGTCGGCGAATATCCGGAGAAGAGCTACCTCGATCTGCTTCTGGAGAATATCCGGGGCGCGGTGATCGACGCCGGGCTTGGATTCGGGCAGGTTGACGGTTTGTATGTAACACCCGACGACTTCGGGGCGCGTTCGACCCCGATGCTTGCCACCCGGCTCCCCGAGATTCTGGGAACATCCACGCGGACATTGTCGCTTGTCGACTGCGGCGGAATGACCGGGGCACTCGCGATCAAGTCGGCCGTTCAGGACCTCCGCACCGGGCAGGCGGATGTGGCCGTCGTCGCGGCCGGAAGCAAGACTGCCAAGTCGGCGCTCAAGGGCGATCCGCGGATCCTTCTCGATCGCATGATCCACCTGCAGCTCTCCATCATGGGGCCCTGGATTTTTCCCTACTCCGCCGGCGCCCCTGTTCCGCTATACGCCATGGCGACCCAGCGCTACATGCGTGAGTACGGTGTGAGTGCTGAAACAATCGCAACCGTTCCGGTCGTGCTCCGCAAGAATGCCGCGGCCAACCCCGCCGCTCAATTCAGGGATCCGATCACAGTCGAGGACGTTTTGTCCTCGAAAATGATCTCACCCCCCATCCATCTCCTCGAGTGCTGCTCCATGTCGGAGACGGGAGGGGCGATTGTTCTGGCTTCGGAGGGGGCGGTAAGACGGTTGGGAAAGGACGCCGTCTGGGTGACCGGAATGGGTGAATGGCATGCGCCGACCCACTTCACGCCGGCCCAGGGATGCATCGAGCGGTTCCCGGCTGTCGCGCGATCGGGCGCAGAGGCTTACGCGCGCGCGGGCGTGACGCCCGGCGATATTGATGTTGCCGAGATCTACGGCGCCTTCGCGGCGACGGAGCTCATCGCCTACGAAGACATTGGATTTTTTCCCGAGGGGAAGGCGGGATCGGCTGTCGCGGCGGGCGCCACGCGTCCGGGCGGGCGGCCCGTCATCAATCCGAGCGGCGGGCGGCTTTCGCTGGGCCACGCTCCCGTCGTGACGCCAATTCTGGAGACAATCGAGGTTGCATCCCAGCTCGCCGGGCGCGCGGGGGAGCGGCAGGTCAGCCCCGCCCGCGTTGGCCTCGTTCAGGCAGAGCACGGTATGGTTAACGGGAGTCTGGTTATGGTGCTGGAGGTGTAGGTATGTCGGACGGCATGGCGGAACACCTTTGGGAAACCGTTGAAGGCGCTCTCGCGCATCACTGCGATGAAACGGCTCGGACCTTCTATGCGAAGCTTCGCGAACGCAGGATTTCGACCACCCGGTGCGACAGCTGCGGCATCCTGTCGTTTCCCCCGCGGGCCGTCTGCGCCAGCTGTTCGGAGGGCGATGCATCGAGGGGGGGCGCGGTGACGTGGGTCGATCTTTCGGGGCGCGGCACCCTTCATGCCTTCTCACAGAACCATCAGGCCATATTCTTCGGAAAGCCGGATGTGATTGGGCTCGTGGATCTGGAGGAGGGCTGCGGCCGATTGCTAAGCCGCATTGACGCGCCGATTGACCAGCTGCGGATCGGTCAACCGCTCGTGGTTGACTTCATGGATCTTCCAGGTGGTTTCGTGTTGCACCAGTTTCGCCCGGCGTAACTTATTTCCTGAACCGCCGCCGCCGGCCGAAGCCCACGAGATTGACCAGACCCGTTCCGAGGAGCAGGAGCGTCGCCGGCTCGGGAATGATCTGGGGCGGGAACCCTCCGTCTGGAGGGGCGAAGTCGCTGTCGCCCTTGTTCTCACCGACGCCCTGGAACCTCACGATAAACCCTTCCGGATCCTGACCGGTGCCGCCCGTGGAGAGCTCGGCGAGGAAGCTGTTGATGTTCAGCAGATCCAGGTCCGTCCCCGTCAGGCCGAAGGTGAAGGTTCCATTGAAGCCCGGATCAATTCCGCCCTTGGGCGAGCCGCCGTTGATATTACCGCCGCCACCGCCGCTTGCCGAAGCCTGCGCCATGGCGACGCTGGCCTGATCCAGCTTGGCCTGTTCCTTCTGAAGCTTTTTCGCCAGCTTATCGATGTTCTTCTGGATGCCGAGAGCCAGCGCGGCGTTGTATGCCGCCTGGGTTTTCGCCATCTTCGCTTGTGCCTGGGCCATCTTCTTTTCGAGCTTCGAGAGATTGTTCTTGTTCTGCTTGTTTTTCTTCTTGTTCTTGTTCTTTGAGGAAAGCGATAGGCTGCTCGCCGACATCGCCCCCGGGATATTTTTCGCATTGCCGTTGGTGACGCCGAGATCAAAGCCCGCAAAGGGCCCGGCGTCGACGTTGTCCGGAATCAGGAATGCGCTGAAATTCTTAGCCCCTGAATCGGTGGATAAGAAGGAGAAGCTCGTGAGCCCCGTCACGGTGGTCGGCACGTTGAAGGCCAGTCCGGTGACAGCCCCGTTCGTGGGCGGGCTCGGCGTCGTGTTTATCACCATCAGCGTAATAGTCGCCTCGGTGGAGGTGGACGAGCTGTAGAGCGCTTCAATGGTGGCCGTCACCCCCGTTCCTGCGAAGCCTGAGACACTGAAGGAGACGGCGTTGGCCGCCCCTGGTCCTAAGAGAATGAGTCCGGCGGCCAGTAGGATTGACGACACAGTTGTTAACACGCGGACGTATTTCATACGTACACATCTCCTCAGGCAAGGATTACTGCTCCAAGTTCTCGGGGGTTTAGTGGTGAGGAGGGATGCGAAGTGTCACCAGCGCTGTCGCTTTTCTTGCAATGCTCAATGCTTCAACCATCCCGAAGCCGGTTGGATTCATGGAATTCCGGAACTGCGGAAGCGAGGCGCGCTTCTGGATGCGGTTCTTTGGCGGGCTTGACGGTGCGAGAAGTAGCAGCTGCTAGTAGCGCGCAAGCTCGGCGTTGACGTAGTTCTCGATTGCGGCTCTGTGCGCGGGGCGGAGACTCTTGAAGACGATTCCCATGCCCTGGGAGTAGTGTGCGGCTGAGCCGGATTTTTTCTGGTTCTCCCAGACAACATGGGCACGGGTAAGGACAGTCGGACCATCGGGAAGCGGGAAGGTGAGGAGAAGCTCGCTGCCGGCCTCCGAGAGGGAAGGCGTGCTCAGGAACGCCCCGCTGGAGGATATGTTCGCCAGGACGCCGCGCTGCGGGACCCCGTCAGGGCGGCTGAATTCAGCCGGGAGATGGGTGGGTACACGGGCTGCGGGAGGCTTGCCCGCAACCGGTCGGAAGCCGTCAAGGTATTTATTGAAAATAAAGGCAAACTGGTCGAGGCTGGATGATTTTTCCAGAACCACATCGAAGCCGCGGGCCGCAGGCCCGTCCGGAAAATCGGAGTGCCGGAACACACCGGTGAACCCGATAATGGGGACATCCCTGGTCACGCTGTCCGAGCGCAGGAATCTGGCCACCTCGAAGCCGTCGATGCCGGGCATGACCAGATCAATGATTAAAAGATCCACGGGACGTTCGCGGTTCATGCAGAGATCAATGACGTCTCCGCCGTTGGAGGCGGTAATCACCTCGCAGCCGCTCCGCTCAACCAAGGGGACAATCTTTTCCCGCCAGAAACTGGAATCGTCCGCCACAACCACCCGCTGAATCGCGTCGGACGTCATGAGGCCGCCTCCCGCTTTCCTTCCTGAAGATACTCGGAGATCAAATTCAGTGTTGACGCCCCCGGGTCGACGAAACGAACGTGGAAGCCCCGGACCAGCCTGACCTCGCTTGATGGCTCCGCCACGCCGATTACTTCGCCCTTGAGTCGAAGGCGTCTTTCGAATCCTGGGAGCCCGAATTCCAGCGTAAGGATCGCGTGGCGTTTCACCGGCTCGTCGGAGGCCACGAACATTCCGTCGATGCCGAGATCCAACCCTACGCCGCCGCACCTGGCCCCCACTGACTCAGAGTAGGTTACATCGAAACTGTCGGGAGAGACGGAGGGGTAGGAGGCCGTTTGACTGAGCGCTCTTTCAATTTCTACCAGGATCTGGCTCTGCGTCGAGATCTTCGAGATGAATCCATCACAGCCCGCATCAATGCAGCGTCTGCGGTCCTCTGGAAACGCCTTTGACGTGATAATCACGACTTTGATGTCTTTGAGATCCGGGTCTCGCTTGATCAATTTACAACACTCGGCGCCGTCCAGGTCGGGCATGTAGAGATCGAGAAGAACGAGGTCCGGCTTGTACTCGCGCGTCTTCTTGAGGGCTTCGAGACCTGAGAAGGTAGTGATTACGTCGTAGCCCGCTCTCTCCAGGAGGTCCTGCTCGATTCTGAGGAAGATCCGCAGATCGTCAACGAGAAGAATCAACCGTCGGTCATCAGCCATTTTATCGATCCGGGACTGTGGGTGCCTGATTTCGCGGAGAGGATCACGCGATGCTCCTGAGAAGCGCTCCCGGCGCCTGATAATGTATGAGGTATCGGAAGGGGGTCGGGGGGGCTTTAGAACCGGCGATTCGCGTTGTAGTCGGACCGCGCTCCGGGCTCCCGTGGAGGATCACCATGGGCCAGGACGAGGCGGAACGGAGCCGCGATTGCCGGGAAACACGGGCCGGCGCGGTGGGTGGAAACCGCAAACGGCCTCCGGAAAACCGTGCGCAGATTGTCCCATGAGGCCCGGGCGACACGAGCGGGCGAATGATCAATAATCGTTCCCTGGGAAACTTTCGATGGCCGGGAGCCGCGGGCGCGGCTTCGCCCGGTCGGAATTTTCCCGCGGATCATCCGCTGGATGGCACCGGCGGCTGAGAAGAATGGGCGCAAGGCGATGGCGCATCACCCCCCGGCCGGTTCCTGAACTCTATTCCGCTTGTGCCAGCCCGTTGAGACCCGAATGCGCTGCGGATCAATCGGCCCGGACGATCGTGATCTTTGCCCCTGAAGAGGTTTGACAAGGTGCGAGAGTTTCAGTTCGAGCTGGCCCGACTTCCTGAAGAGACGCGCGCTTTGCGCGCCGAAGTCAGGCAGTTCCTGGAGGAGAATCTCCGGGATTATCCGGTTCCCCTGCGTGCCCACACGTGGACCGGATACGATCAGGCTTTCAGCCGCAAGGTGGGCGAGCGTGGCTGGATCGGTATGACCTGGCCCCGCAAGTACGGCGGCGGTGAGCGCTCTGCCTTCGAGCGCTATGTGGTGCTCGAGGAGATGCTGGCGGCGGGGGCGCCCGTGGGCGCTCACTGGGTCGGGGATCGGCAGAGCGGTCCGCTTCTTCTGAGATACGGCACCGAGGAGCAGCGCAACCGGTTTATCGGACGGATCTGCCGTGGCGAAATCTTCTTCTGCATCGGAATGAGCGAGCCGGACTCCGGATCCGACCTCGCCTCTATACGTACGCGCGCC
>CBDUXZ010000096.1:0-7178 GCA_965371325.1 uncultured bacterium
ACCCCCCCCGGGAAGCATCGAAAACCCCCCCTATTTTCCTCCCCTCAGCTTAATAAGTGGGCGATGACAAAAATTTCATCACGTTGACGCGCCGGGTGCGCATCGCCGGCGTGGTTTAACTCGTTGTTTCACGGGGAGAATCTGAAACGGCTCACTCTCGGCACGTTTCTTGCTCAATCTCCGTTGTCCCGTGCCGGGAGAATCCGGAAGAGCATGCGCCGGGGACAGGCCTGCCGCGTTTTATTCCGGAGAGACATCAGCAGAAGGAGAAAACAGATGGGAACGCTCAAGGGGGCTTCAACGGGACGCATGCCATCGGCGTTTCTCGTGGGGGCTATGCTTTCGGTAATCCTGGCGGTTGGGGTGTCCTTCCCGTCGAACGCCCAGGCGGGAGGCGGGAAGGCCGTGATGGAAGAGCTCGAGAACATGAAGGCGGAAATTCGAGCGCTCCATCAGAAGACCGACGCTCTGGAGCTTCAAAACGCGGAGAAGAACGGCCAGATCAAGGCCCTTGAAACCCAGGTCGAGAAGACCCACGAGGACCTGACCAGCATGGCCTCTTTCAATTTCATCAACGAGGTCGAGATGTCAGGCTACGTCGACGCCATCGTGACGAATGTCCTCACCAACCCGGATGATCAGGAACGCCGGCTGGGTGTTTTCGAGACCAACTCGCACAGCTTCAACAATCTGGGCTTCAAGCTGGCGTTCGAGAAGCCTACTTCGGAAGAGAGCCGCGCCGGCTTCCGGGTGGACATTCTGAGCGGCGAGACGGGACGCCTTCTGGGCGCCGCCACCACGGACGTGCCAACGGGGTCGACCGGCCTGGATGATTTCGAGCTCGAGCAGGCCTACATCACCTACAAGGCGGATATTGGGGACGGGCTCGATATTTACGTGGGCAAGTTCGTGACGCTTTTGGGCGCGGAGGTCATCGAGTCTCCCGACAACTTCAATATTAGCCGCTCAATTCTCTTCGGCTTCGCAATTCCCTTCACGCACACGGGGATTCGCGCCACTTATCCGCTCACGGACGAGATCTCGGTAACCGCCGGTGTGAACAACGGTTGGGACAACAACGACGACCTCAACCACGGTTATACCTACGAGGGGCAGGTTGCCTGGAACCCCAATGAGGAGTTCGGCCTGGTGGTGAATGGCATCTGGGGACCCGAGGTGGTGGGAAGGCAGGAAAACAAGCGCGGCGTGATAGATGTGGTCGCCACGTGGATGCCCACCGACAAGCTCACGCTCGTTGGAAACTTCGACTGGGGACACGAATCCGGCGTCCCCACTTTTTTCTCAAACACAGAGTTCGCGCTGGTTAACGGCGAGATCGTGCCCATCATGGCGTCCCGGACAACCAAGCGGGTTGCCGACTGGTACGGGGCGGCGCTGGTGACGAACTACCAGTTCACCGACCGCTTCCATCTCGCGGGCAGGGTGGAGGCTTTCGTTGATGCGGACGGGTTCCGCACCGGCATGCCGCAGAAGCTGTGGGAGTACACAATTACCCCCACCTTCTGGGTGACGCCCAAGCTTCTCACGCGGCTCGAGTTCCGAAGCGATCATTCGAACGAGAAGTTCTTCCTGGAGGGGGGACAGGCAACCTCGCACCAGGAATCGCTCTTCGGAGAAGTGGCGTTCATGTTCCCCTGAGGCGCAGTCGTCTGGGAGGGGAGTTTCGGGGGAGGCGGGAGGGTCGGTTTCGCCCTCCCGCCTCTGAAATCCCCGCCGCGATGAGGGCCGTCCGTTAAGCCCAGGACGGAGGCAGGCCAGGGTCCCGCTGGAGGGTGCATGAAGAAGAATGTGCCTCCCGCGCCCCGACCGGAGTCGGCATTTATGCGGCAGGCCATCGGCCTGTTTTTTTGTGCCCTGGCCCGTCCCGGCCGCCCCGCGCCCTGCCCAGAAATTGGGCAGATGCCTATCGGCTGCGCAGCAGCGGCCCCCTCTCCACGGGCCGCGGCGTCGGGACTTGGCGTATTCAGGGCATTTTCGGGGTGGCACGATCATTGCTATGTGGGGGCGATGGGTGGCTCGTTTGTGCAATTCATTTTTCGGGGGGCCGCATCCAGAGTAGGTGGGGCCCCCGTAGGAGGTTCGCGTGAAGCGCCTTGAAAAGTTTCTCAGCGCAACCGCTTTTGGGGCGTTGCTGGTGGGCCTTCTGCCCGCGATTGCGCGGGCCGAGGGCGAAGTCGTAAAGGCGGACACTGGTGACACCGCGTGGATTCTGACTTCTTCAGCACTTGTGCTGATGATGACTGTGCCCGGTCTCGCCTTCTTCTACGGCGGCCTGGTGCGCGGTAAGAACGCGCTTTCGACCATCATGCACAGCTTCGTCATGATGGGGATCATATCCGTCACCTGGGTTGTCTGCGGATATTCGATTGCTTTCGGGCCGGATGTCGCCGGTCTGTTCGGAAACCCGCTGACCTATCTCGGTTTGACGGGGATAGGGTCGGATAGTGTCGAGGGGACCATTCCCACCTACGCCTTCGTCGTCTTCCAGCTCATGTTCGCGATCATCACGCCGGCGCTCATCAGCGGCGCGATCGCCGAGCGGATGAAGTTCAAGTCCTACATCCTCTTCATGGTTCTCTGGGCCACGTTCATCTACGCGCCCCTCTGCCACTGGGTCTGGGGCGGAGGCTGGATCGCCGAGAAGTGGGGAGCGCTCGACTTTGCCGGTGGAACGGTCGTCCACATCTCCTCCGGCTCGAGCGCGCTGATTGCCGCGATACTCCTCGGGCGCCGCCGCGGATTCGGATCGGAGCCCATGCCGCCGCATAATCTCCCCTTCACGGTTCTTGGCGCCGCGCTCCTCTGGGTAGGCTGGTTCGGCTTCAACGCCGGAAGCGCGCTGGGCTCCAATGGGCTTGCGGCAACGGCGTTCATCACGACGAACACCGCCACGGGCGCCGCGGTGCTCGGCTGGATGTTCACCGAGTGGTTCCTTCGCGGCAAGCCGACGGCGCTCGGCGCGGCATCGGGCGCGGTGGCAGGCCTTGTGGCCATTACACCCGCTGCAGGCTTCGTGACGCCGCTCGCCTCGCTCCTGATCGGCGGTGTGGCCGGCGCGCTCTGCTACGCGGCCGTCAACTTCAAGGCCAAGCTCGGCTACGATGACGCCCTCGATGTGGTGGGCGTCCACGCGGTCGGCGGAACCTGGGGCGCCCTCGCGACCGGCGTCTTCGCCTGGACGGCGATCAACGCCGATGGCGCGAACGGTCTCATTCACGGCAACCCGGGGCTTTTGCTCATCCAGCTGAAAGCCGTCCTGGCAACGTGGGCTTTCTGCATGGTGGGTACGTTCATCCTGCTGAAGATCACCGGTGTTCTAACGGGCGGAATTCGCGTCACGGACGAGGATGAGGTCGCAGGCCTCGACATCACCCAGCACAGCGAGCAGGCCTATACAGGCGCGGGATTTGGTGGTTCGACCACGGGGATTGGCTCCCATGTCGCCAGCAGCGTCGTGGAGCCCGTTCCCGTGACCAGTCCGGCCAAATCGACCCTCTAGGCCGGGGAATTTCCGTAGGGGAGGCGGTGGGCCCGCTCGCCGCCGCCTCCCGGTCCCTCGGGCCGTCACAGGGGCCCTCGATGGACAGGTCAAACATCTTTGTGATAGGAATCGCCGGGCTCTGTCGTTGAGGCGGGCCGAGGAGCCGGAAACGGCAAACCCGCCTGGGCGCAGCAGACAGGCAGGAGGAATGATCGATGAAGAAGGTGGAGGCCATCATAAAGCCCTTCAAGCTGGATGAGGTGAAAGAGGCGCTCAGCGAAATCGGCGTCCAGGGAATGACAGTCAGCGAGGTGAAGGGCTTTGGTCGCCAGAAAGGGCACACCGAGCTCTACCGCGGCGCGGAGTACGTCGTTGATTTCCTTCCCAAGATCAAGATGGAGATCATCGTCAAGGACGATCTGGCCCAGCAGGTGATTGATGCGGTTCAGAGCGCCGCAAAGACCGGACGAATTGGGGATGGGAAAATCTTCGTTACGACGATCGACGAGGTGGTCCGGATCCGCACCGGAGAAAAAGGAGAAGAAGCGCTTTAAGGAGTCGGCTACGCGCTCGGCGCGTACGGGTTCCGAGAGGAAGCGCGTCGGACGTTTTGTCCATGAAACGTCCGACATCTTTTTAATCGGTAGTTGAAAATATGCGACAGAAGGAGAAAACGATGACACCCAAAGAGGTGCTGGCGTTTGCCAAGAAAAACGGCGCGGTCATGCTGGACCTCAAGTTCATGGACTTCCCCGGCTTGTGGCAGCATTTCTCGGTACCGATTGAAGAGCTGGGGGAGGGAAACTTCGAGGACGGGTACGGCTTCGATGGATCGAGCATCCGGGGCTGGCAGCCCATTCACGCGAGCGACATGCTCGTTATTCCCGACGGTGCAACGGCCGTGATGGATCCTTTCACGGCCCACCCGACCCTCAGCATGATCTGCAATATCGTGGATCCGATCACGCGGGAGAAGTACTCCCGCGATCCGCGCAACATCGCGCAGAAGGCAGAGGGGTACGTCAGCTCGAGCGGCATAGCCGACGCGATCTACATCGGCCCCGAAGCGGAATTTTTCATCCTGAACGACGTTCGATTCGCCAATACGCAGGCCCACGCCTTCTATTATGTCGATTCGATCGAGGCTCAGTGGAACACCGGAAAGGAAGAGAACCCGAACCTGGGTTACAAGCCCCGTTACAAGGAGGGCTACTTCCCCGTGCCGCCGATGGATCGCATGCAGGACGTTCGCACCGAGATGGTTCTTGAAATGAGCAAGGTGGGCATTGTCATCGAGTGCCAGCACCATGAGGTGGCGACGGCCGGCCAGGCCGAAATCGACATGAAATACGCGCCCCTCACGAGGATGGCCGACAACCTCATGTGGTACAAGTACTGCTGCAAGATGGTGGCACTCCGTAACAACCTCTCGGTCACCTTCATGCCCAAGCCCGTCTTCGACGATAACGGTTCGGGCATGCACTGCCACCAGTCGCTCTGGAAAGGCGGGAAGCCGCTCTTCGCTGGTGACAGCTACGGCGGTATTTCGCAAATGGCCATGCACTACATCGGTGGCATCCTGAAGCATGCCTCGGCGCTCGCGGCCTTCACGAATCCCACCACGAACTCCTACAAGCGGCTGGTGCCGGGATTCGAGGCCCCTGTGAACCTCGCCTACTCGAGCCGGAACCGGTCGGCCGCCGTGCGTATCCCGATGTACTCGGCGAGCCCGAAGGCCAAGCGGATCGAGGTGCGGTTCCCGGATCCGTCCTGCAACGGGTACCTCGCTTTCGCGGCGATGTGCATGGCCGGGATTGACGGGATCGAGAACAAAATCGATCCGGGCGATCCGCTCGACAAGGACATCTATTCACTCTCGCCGGAGGAGCTGGCGGAGGTGCCGACGATGCCCGGATCGCTCGAGGGCGCGCTCGATGCGCTGGAGGAGGATCACGAGTTCCTGCTCAAGGGCGACGTGTTCACCCAGGACGCCATTGACATGTGGCTCGAGTACAAGCGAACCCGCGAGGTGAACGAGCTTCGGCTGCGACCGCACCCCTACGAGTTCGCCATGTACTACGACTGCTGAGCTTCGCAGTCAGTTTCGAACGCAAAAGCGGGAGGAGCCAGGGCTCCTCCCGCTTCCGTTGGGGGTCAGGCTTTCTTTCCTTTTCTTGTTCGCGAACGGCTAGCACGGTGGTTGGAGCATCAGACATCCGGCGTGTTGCTTGGCTACGCGATCGCCCACTTCGTGTCCAGCTCGCGCAGATAGTAGAGTGTGAAACAAGCAGCAAGCATGGGCAGCGCGGCGAAGAACAGGAGATTCTCGAAAGGATCGAGGTACTGGCGGTAGGATGAGAACGTGGAGACAGCGTGGAGTAGAAGGACCAATCCGTATGTAAGCCGCTTCCGGTAACCGGCAAGAAAGGCGAAAAGGAGGAGGAATTCCAGCGCCCCAATCAGGATAAACGACTTTCGGCCGAGTCCCCCGATGAAATAGAAATGCTCATAGACGCTGGCTGCGTGCGATGGGTTGATGAACTTGTCGAGGGTCCAGACAAGCATGACGGTGAAAATGCTCACGCGCAAAGTGAGAAGCGCCAGGCGAACGCGAGCGCGATTGTTCATCGGTTCCTCGAAGTTTTTGATCTGATGAAACCCTGAACCAGCAATCCCCTCAATCACCCATGTTGAAGAAGAGCTGGATGCTCTTGTGCCGCCGATCGAACTTCGCGCGATCAATGGCGACGAGGACGTAGAGGATATTCAGCGCCTCCAGCGCGGAGCCGATGATCCGTGGCTTCCGGGATCGCTTGAAGAGAGACTGGGCGGTGACGCCCTGCTTTCCGCGGACAAGACGCTGGGCATATTCCACGGCCTGCGAGCTTACCTCGTTGAAATAGCCTGCCTTGGGTTTCGAGCGGGAGAAGGAAAAGACATAAAAAGATTTGTGCCCTTCCAGGACGAAGTAGGTTTGTTTCTTGCCTTTGACCTTCCCTCGAAAAGAGAGGCCCGAGCTCAGATTCTTGATATTCATGATTCACCCCTCCGGGGGGATCGCTTCGTCGCTAAAGCTCCTGCAACGACAGTTAGAGCATACCCGATACACTTCCCGATAACCTCAACTGATTCACCACCGGCCGAAGCAGGTGGGCTCAGGGCGCAGTCAAATGCGGGGCGAGTAAGAGAAGGCCGATGATCAACTCGAAAGCGATGCCGCCAAAGTTCTTTGCGGACCGGCTCCCATCCACGACGACCGAAAAGGCGCGACCCGCCGCGGCGCCTACCCAGGCCAGGCCGGCGGCAAGAAAGACACCAGGCGCCTGGGTGAGGAGACACGCGAGCCCGAGTGCGGCAAAGAGCCCGCCATAGGTCGCGCGGATTTCCGATTTCCCGATGAGGCCGAGAGGTTGAATACTGGTGAAAGCAGCGGCCCGCGAAGGAGCGAAAAGCCCCATGAGACCGAGGCCCAGAGTGATGACGGCGCCGACATTGGCGAGAAAAGGGGCGATTGTTCTGCTCCAGAGAAAAAGCAATATGTCACCGTAATCCCTTTAGGAGCACCTCCATTTCCGCTCGTTTCCGCATAAACTCACTGAAAAGCGTCATGTATTCAGCATCCTGAGAGAGGTGTTCTCTGAAATAGGTACGAAATGCTTCCCAGTTTTTATGGCTC
>CBDUXZ010000097.1:0-7056 GCA_965371325.1 uncultured bacterium
GGGACGAAGTACAGAGCCGCGTTCAATCCATCCGCTGGAAAATAGTGTAACCCGCCGGCGTTTTCACCACACCTGAGATTTCGCCCGGGGAAAGCTTGAGAATGGCCTCTTCCACCTGGCTTTCCAGCTCGCCCTTCGCGAAAAATCCGATGTCACCGCCCTTCGCCCCGCTCGGATCGATGCTCCGCTCTCGGGCCACACGGGCAAAATCATCGCCATTCCGGATTTCCGCGCGGACGGCCCTGGCTTCCTCCGGGGAGTCCAGCACGATCTGCCGGGCGCGCATCTTGCGTTCACGCTTGGCGCCCTCGAATTCCCGCTTGCGCTTGAAGGCTTCTTCGAGATTCGCGGCGGCAACCCCGTGGGACGGATCGAGGATAAGGATTTTCTGGAGCTGCTCGATTGCACGATCGAATCGCTCCTGACGGTAGTAGATTCCGGCCAGGTTGTTGTGGGCGTTCAGATCGCCGGGATTCACCTCGACGGCCCGCTTGAGCTGGAGAACTGCCTCGTCGATGCGCCCGGTCTTGTAGTAAACACCCGCGAGGTTGTTCATGGCAAGCGAATCCCGCGGATCCCGATCGATCGCCTGCTCCAGGGTTTCCGCCGCTTCATCGTAGCGGCCGAGGTTCATGTAGAGCCCCCCTAGGTTTGTGAGCGGCTGGCTCGCATCCGGCCGCAAGAGCGCGAGCCGCTTGTACGCCTCCTCTGCCTCCTCGGCGCGCGCCGCGGCGAGGTACAGGCCCGCGAGATACTCGAGCGACTCCCCGTCCGCGGGATCAGAGGCCGTCGCTTCCTCGAAAGCCGCAATCGCCGAGTTGTCATTTCCCGTGCGAACATAGTAGAAGCCCCGCGCCTTGGGATCAGCCGCCTCGGCTGCGGTTAGCGGAGGAGGGGCGCCCCCGCCCCGGGCGGGTGCCGCATCGGGAACGTCCAGGACCGAGAGAGAATGCTCGGAGACGGGGCGGGGGAGCTGCGTCTGTGCGAGATCCTCTTCCGCAATGCCCCCCTCACGCGGTGCGAGTGATTCTTTTCCCAGGGAACCGAGGCCCGCCTGCCTCTCGCCGGGCAACGCGTCCGGCATGTCAAGGCGGCCGAGAATCGCCTTTGTGGAGGAGTCGAACAGGCCGCCCGCGCCGCTCTTGATGTATTGCTCGCTCACCGGCTCCTCGCGCCGGGTGAGGGCCGCCGCCTGCGTGCGCCGCGTTGCCCGGAGCTGGGCCTGTACCGCATCTCGCGCGGCGCGGAAGCTGCGGAACTCGTCGAAGAGGTTGGCCGTCACCGTATCGACGCCGCCCGTTCTTCGCCAGGCGATGATCGCTGCATTCATATCCCCGGTGGCAAGGTAAGTCATTCCAAGTCCGTAGTGCGCCTCGGGAGATCCCGGGTCTTCCCTCAGCGCCACGAGATACTGGACGCGGGCGGCGTCGTAGTCTCCGAGCGCGTAGAACCGGTTTCCTTTTGAAATGCGCGCCTGGACCTCGGGAGGGATGACACGGGCGGGCAGGCGGTCCTTCTCCTCCTCTCTCGAAAGCTCACGGGCGGCATCCTCGCCGGACTCCCGGAGAGAGTCCGGCGCGTCATCCCTTGCGGCGCGGGAGAGAGGCGGCACCCCAAGCAGCATGACGAGCAGGGAGAGCAGGAGCGATTTTTTCAGAAGGCGTATCTTCATCCCGGGAAGCATAGAGGGAGGAGGGGCACAGATCAAGAACGCGCGTTGACAGACCCCCGGAGCCTCCCCTAGACTCGCGGCTCGATGGAAGACCCCCTTGAAATCGCCAGGAACATCTCCCGCACCCACTCACCGGGTGCTCATTTCTACATCGTGGTCCTTCTCCTTCTGTGGATTCTTCCCGGTTGCAGCTGGGAGTGGGCGCACCGCATCTATCCCCTTCCGTTTTATGAGACGAGCGTTACAGTTGAAGGCGAGCCCGCGCGCATGCGCGCGCTGAATGGGAGGATCGCAGTCCTTCCCTTCACGTTCGAGCAGGATTTCGGACTGGAGCGGGAGGAGGCCGTCAAAACGCTGCGGCAGAGCTTTGCCACCGCCATAGAGCGTCTCCGCAGCTACGAGTACATCCCGAACGAGGAAGTTGATGCGCGTCTCGCCGAAGCGGGAATTATCCGGACCGATCTCGACGCGATCGATCTGCAGACCCTCGCGCGGATCACGGGCGCCGACGCGGTTCTTTACGGAAATATCAAGCGTACAAGAAACCTTACGCTCTATGTCTATTCTCACACCGTCTACGAGGGAACCTTCACGCTGATGGAGGCCGCGACGGGAGATCTGCTCTGGTACGGGCGTCTCTGGGAAGGGGTACGGGGTGGGCTCTTCGTGGATCTTCTTGTACTCGATATGTTCACGGAAGAGCCGAAGAACAAGGATCTCCCAGAAGCCTACCGCCGCGTATCGATCGCCATGGTGAAGAAGCTCATCAAGACCATCCCCGAGCGCGCAGGACCCATCGCCGTTTCCGGGGAGGCCCCGTGAAAGCAGCGGCAGGCCTGGGCGCCTTCTCGATGTTCGTCATCACGCTTCTCGGTTGCGCCTCGGATCCGTTCTTGGAGCGGCTTGGCGATCCCCCCGATGGGTCTTCCTGGCGCGTTGCCGTGCTGCCGGCAGTGCCGGCGCCGGCTGAGGCGGGGAAAGAGACGCCGGTCTTCACGATCGAGACCCTCGAGGAGATGCGCGAGTGCCTGACCCTCCAGCTTCCCCGCGACACCTTCCAGGTGATCTCGCTACCACGCGTCAATGAGCTGGCACCGCCGGGAGCCCCGTTGCCGCAGGATCCCGATGCGATCATCCGGCTGGCCCAAGAGCTCGATGCGCGGGCGATCATTCTCCCCGAGCTCTTCTCCTGGGATCGCAACTACTATCTCATTCATTCCGTGGCGCGCGTCGGGCTGCGCGTGAGGCTTTTCGACGGAGAAACCGGCGCGCCCCTTTTCATGACCAGCCGCGAGGATGTTCGAAACCAGGGCATCCCGAAGATTCCCGTCTGGACTGGCGGGCTGATCTACGGGCCTATCCGGGGGGTCCTGCGTTTTCGAATGGCCTACTTATGCGACCGTGTCTCCAGCAAGATCGCCCACGACCTCGTCACGTTCGCCCACTCGGCCAGCACCAACCCCACGCTTGACGAGACGGACAGAGAGCCCGCCCCCGAGGAAATCCCCCCGCCCGCCCCCTCCGAATGACCTCCGGCGATGCCAGAAACGGGTCCGGGCACGCGTTGGAGCCGCCTCAAGGAAAGTCCGTTTTTCTCCGATAGAAAAGTGAAAAAGGTCATCTCACCCTGAGAACAACCACAACGGCTTCGCAAGGACACTCCTATGCCCTGCCTGTGGCGCCGCCCGAGAGATAGCCGACGATGCTCTCCCTCCTGATGGACTAACCCGTTGCGATTTCTGTCGGACAATTTTCAATCCACGTCCCGACACAGGCTTCTCTGATAGCGGCGCGACGGAAGTTGGATCCGCCGGACCGGAGAGTGTCCGTGATCGTTGGTTCGTGGAGGTGACGTCAGGCGTCTACGGACCCGCCGCGCAGACGACCATCGAGTGGTGGATCAGGGAGGGAAGGCTCGACTGGGAGGATCTGGTTTCCCATGACGGCGGGGTCTGGCTACCCGCCCTCGAACAACGGCGCCTCGTGGAGAGCTTTCAGACGACCCTGGCTCGGCCGGAAGGCCATCCCGACTCGGAGGACGCCCCTCCCATCAAGGTCCGCCCGAAGGAAATTACGCCGCATCAAGTGCGGCGCAGCGTCAGAACCGTGGCGGCCGGCCTTATCGCCTTCTGCCTCTTCACCTTGAATCTTCCCGGGGTTGTTATCGGCGGCGGCTTGTTTGCCATGCGCGCCTGGGCGCACAGGGGGGCCCTGGTCCTTCTGGGATTTCTTTCTCTGGCCGCCCTCGCAGGCATGGTCTGGGCATCTACCGAAGCGTCATGGGCATGGGCCGCCACGGGGGCCGTCGCGATCGGCTTGGCTTCTGCAGGCGCCGCCGCTCTCATGCGACGCCCCGTCAGAGCCTCGTTCGAACCGGGCGGTAGCCTGCGCGCGGCGGTAACCCTCGTTCTCTCAACCATCCTCTCAATCGGCCTCGTCTACGGCGCCTGGCAATTATATGACCGCACGGAGGCTTCCCGTCTCGTGGCGGGGATGGGGTACGGCTATTCCGTAACCCGGCCCAGTGATGCGTGGAGGATGCTGCCCGTCCCTCGACCTGTCGAGGGGCACCCCGACGCCGACCTGGAGCTTGTACAGGCGGACGGCCGCGCGCGGTTTCTGGTTCTCGTGGAACAGCGGCAGGGAAGCGCATCGGAGTGCCTCACGGACTCGGTTCAACGGGTCAAGGCTCTCGGCGCCAACCCGACGGTCTATCAGGAGCAGAGGGTTTCGGCGGCGGGCCTCATCGGTGAGCAGGGGATCACGTCCGTTGAACGGCTTGGCGACCGTATAACTTATCTCCTGACCTGTTACGCAAAGGGAGGGCAGTGGTATCAGGTGCTCGGTATCGCCAGTTCGCGGGACTTCGAGGAGATGCGGTCCGATCTGGCCCGGATGGCCACAAGTTTGCGGCTCGAAGCGCCGGCCGACCCGATGCGGCTTCATATCCAGACGCGTCCCGTTTCAAGGCTGGCCTCCGCTGAAACAGATCCGGGATCCCTGGCCGGCGTGGTGGAGCGGTCGGAGAAGGCCGTGGTTACCATCACCGCCCACCTCGTGAACAAGCGACGGGCCTATGGCTCCGGGGCATTGCTCGGACCAGGCGGACTCGTGGTGTCGAACTACCACGTGATCGAAGGCGCAAAAAAGATCATGGTGGGCATTCCCGAGCAGGGAAACCGAAGGGCGCTCATCGTCGCCAGGGATACGACGCGGGACCTCGTTATTCTCAAGATCAAGGGACGCGGCTTCCCTTTCCTCCACCTCGCGACGGGGCCCGTTCGCGCGGGGGACGATGTTATTGCCATCGGCTCCCCGATGGGTCTTGCGCACACCGTCACGAAAGGAATCATCAGCTCTACCCGCCGGGTGCGCAACGGGGTGAACTACCTGCAGGCCGACGTTTCGATCAATCCGGGGAACTCGGGCGGCCCGCTGTTGAATCTGCAAGGGGAGGTGATCGGTATCAATACGTTCATCGTTCGCGAGTCGGATCACCTCGCGTTGACGGGGTTGAACTTTGCCGTGCCTGCAAACTACGTGCGCGAGATTGTCGAAGACGCCGGCCTCTCGCTTCCCAGGCGGCCGGTAAAAACGACGGCTGCCCCCGGCGGAACGGGCTGAGGGCTGGCGGGGACTGTTCCCACGCGGTGGCGTCTGGATCCGCCGGAATGCGGTGAGGACAGTCCCGATCGTGGACGCCCTGCCAGGTTCAGGAAAGATTTCCACGAACGCCGAGGGTGCGCCACGTGGCGCCGGCGGGAAGCGCATCGGACAGACGCTCCAAGTTAACCGCGTCGACCACGACGATAAATTCCACGCGCCCGTTCTCCGCAAGTCGCGACGTGATGAGCGTGGCGCCCCGGTCGCGCAGGAGCGACTCGACGTCGGGAAGGTCCACCTCCGGCCGCACCATGATGCTCACATTGAGCAGATCACTCATGGCACGCCCCTCCCACGCCGGGGTCGGGTCTGGCCGGCCATGCGGCGCAGAAGGGCGAGATTCTTCATATCCATAGAGCGGCCGTCGTCCCCCTTCGGTGTCTCCAGGATCATGGGAACCCGCCGGAAGCGGGGGTCGGTGACAAGAAGGCGGAAGGCCTTCCGGCCGATAAAACCCCGGCCGATCTGTTCATGCCGGTCTACGCGGCAACCCAGATCCTTCTTGCAGTCGTTCACGTGAAACGCCTTTACACGCCGGATGCCGATGACCCGGGCAACTTCCCCCATCGTCTTTGCGTAAGAGTGCTCGTCCCTGAAATCGTACCCTGCCGCGAACAGATGGCAGGTATCGATGCAGACGCCAAGTCGATCCCTTGCCGTGACATTTTCGATAATCCCGGCGAGATGCTCCAGCCGGTATCCCACGTTGCTCCCCTGGCCCGCGGTGTTTTCGAGGAGCACCTTCACCCGGAGATCCGGAGCTCGCCCGTGAACTTCGTTCAGGCTGTCGGCGATGCGCGCGAGGCAGTCCTGTTCCGTGGAGCCCACGGCCGCGCCCGGATGAACGACGAGGTAGTCGAGGCCCAGCGCCTCCGCGCGGGAAAGCTCGTCAACGAGTGCCGCGCGTGATCGGCGAAGCAAATCCTTGCGCGGCGAGCCGAGGTTTATCAGATAGGAGTCGTGCGCGAGAAGCGGACGGATGGCTGTGCGGCGGGCCGCCTGCCGAAAGCGCGCGATTTCATCCCTGCCCAGACGGCGACCCCGCCACTGATTCGAACTCTTGGTGAAGATCTGCATCGCCTCGCAGCCGACATCGACCGCACGCGGAAAGGCCGTGTCAACCCCTCCGGCCACAGACATGTGCGCACCAAAGCGGGGCATCGTGTACCTCGTTCGTGAAAGGCGTGTTGATCGGGGCGCAGGTTGCCGGCTCTCCGGCCCTGTGCCAAGATGTCACATTCCCGAGCGTTCTTACGGAAGGCCGGGCGCCCCCGTCGGCGAGGGAGCCGCCGGAGGCGGCAACAATTCGGCGCGGCAGAACCCCCCGCATCATGAAAAAGGAGCTTTCCCATGGCCGATCCCCTGGTTCGCACTGAGCTTGACGCGAACATCCTGACCATCACCCTGAATCGTCCCGAGAAGCGCAACGCCCTTAACGGCGATCTGCTCGAGGCGCTTGGCGAGAGCTTCGAAAAGGCGCGAGAAGACAGCGATGTGCGCGGCATTCTTTTGCGTGGCGAGGGGAAGGTCTTCTCCTCGGGCATCGATGCGGCGTGGCTCGGCTCCTCGATCGGCGTGAGCGCGACCATGGCTGATTTCCGCACGACGGTCGGCACGCTCCAGGGGCGCTTCAACAGGCTGGAAACACTCGAGAAGCCCATCGTCGCGGCCCTTCAGGGCCACTGCCTGGGCCTGGGACTCGAGCTGGCCCTGGCCTGTGA
>CBDUXZ010000098.1:0-7007 GCA_965371325.1 uncultured bacterium
CCGATGGGCACACTGCCCCGCTCGGTCGTAAACAGCCCGAGTGGTAAACGAAAACAGAGCCGCCGCGTTTCCGCGAAGAGATTTCTGCCCGCGCTCCGCTGGAGCGCCGGCGCCCTGCTGTTGGTCCTTATCCCGTTTACCGCATCCTGCAACCTGGAAGAGCTCGCCGTTTCGCTGAAGGCGATGGCGCGCGGGCTGGCAAATGAAACCGCTGTCGCACGGGTGGATCTCGGCGTCGCTCCAACCGACGAGGGGAGCATGGTGCTTCGCAGGGAGATCGTGAGCTACCTGCGGGGGCACCACACGGGTCTTTCCCGGGTCGAGGAGGTCATGCTCGCAGACGGCATCCTCCGAGCAGCCGAAGAAAGCAGAACGGATTACCGTCTCATTCTGGCCGTCATCAAGGTGGAATCGCGTTTCTCGAACTGGGCGGCGTCGCCGAAAGGGGCGTTAGGGCTGATGCAGGTGATGCCAGCCACGGGGCGCTTCATGGCGAGGGAGCTCGAGCTCCCCTGGGCGGGAACGGCGTCGCTTTTCGATCCCGTCACGAACGTGCAGATCGGAGCGTCCTACTTCGCCAAGCTCCGGAGCCGGTACGGCGATGTTGGCACCGCCCTCATGGCTTACAACCGTGGGCCCGGCGCGCTCGAAGCGCTGGCGGCGATCGATCCCTCCACGGACGGCTATGTCTCCAAGGTTCTGGGCGCCTACCACCGGCTTTTGCAGAGCAGCATGCTTGCCAACGCCCGCGATCTCCGGGAGGCTCCCTCCATCTGACGGGCGGCTCCGTAACTCACGTCTCGCGACCCCGCATATCAAAAAGCCCCTGTGCTTCGGCACGGGGCTTTTCATTTTCCCAGCGATTGAATCCGAAACGCTCGCTTCCTAGCCCGGGATCCGGAGACGCGTGCCGGGCCTGAGCGGCGTAAGCCGCTTGCCCTGGTTCGCCTGCCTGAGGTGTGAAAGCGACACCCTGTAGCGACGGGCAATACCCCAGAGAGTTTCGTTGCGTCTCACCACGTGCGTGCTCCCGGTGGCGGGAACCCTGAGGCGCGTACCGGGCAGGAGGGGCTTGAGCTTCTTTCCAGAATTGGACTTCCGCAGTTTCGTGACGGTCGTCCTGTACTTTTTGGCAATAAGCCAGAGCGACTCGTTCCGCCGGACAACGTGTGTCACGGTTCCGGACTTCTTCTTCGAGGCCGACGCCGCTGTGCGCTTCGACTTCTTCGGCACCGCGGGTTTTTCGACGGTTCTCGAAGGCGATGCGCTCTTCACGGCGCCGGGAGACGAGACCAGCTTTCCCCCCTCGGCGGCGCGAGGAGCAGGTGGCGGGCTTTTCGCAGGCGGCTCAGCGGCAGGCTTCGCCTGATTCTGCGTCCCCCCTCCCACAACAAGTCCGGTCGCGTCGAAGCTGTTTCCTGCGACGCGCGTCTCCGGTGGCCGAGTCCACTCTCCACCGCGGTAGGTCCGCGCGGGATCGGCGCGCCGGACGAACACCGCCCTGCGGCCCGTCTTGCTGAACGACGTGCTGGCTACCCGGTTTGAACGCCGTCCGCCCGGCACCTTGAGACGCTGCCCGATTCGCAGATGTGCTTTTGATGAGAGGCCGTTCGCCCGGGCGAGGGCGAACCGGCTCACGCCGTAGCGCCGCGCCACCGAGGTAAGGCTTTCCCCCCTCCGCACGCGATGCCGTCTTGCGCTTGTGGTGGCGGAGGGAAGCTCGCGCACCGACAGTGCGTTGAGCTTTGCAACGACCCTCTCGCCCCTTCCGAGAGGCGTCTTCAGCTTCATGCCCGCCGGAATTGAGTAGTAGCTCGACAGGGTTCTGCTCGAAAGCGCAGGATTGAGTTTCGCGATCTCGGCGCGACTCATCCCCGCGCTCGCGAGATTCTTCGCCAGGATTGGCCGTTTCAGTTGGATCTCGTCGTAGGCGAAGGGGGAGGCAAAATCCAGTTCCCCGAAGTACCGCGCGTAGGATCGTTCGATTTCGAGCGCGGCGAGAAGCTCCACGAAGAAGTTCCGGGAAGCGTAACCGAACCTGCTCCCGCGATAACGCTTGATGATCTGCACGATGTCGCGCGATCCGGTGATCCGCACCGCGCGCTGAACGCCCCCGAGCCCGTGGTTGTAGGCGGTGATGGCGAGGGGCCAGCTATGAATGACACTATAGTTATGCCTGAGAAGCTTGGTCGCGGCGTGTGAGGCGAGGATCGGATCGCGCCGCTCGTCGACCGCCCTCCCGACCTTCATATAAAGCCTGCCGGTCGACGGAATGAACTGCCAGAGGCCCGACGCGCCCGCCTTCGAGTACGCCTCGGCGTTGAAGGTAGACTCCACGAATGGGATCCGCGTGAGCTGCGGCGGGAGGCCCGCCTCCCTGAAGATCGCCTCGATCTCCGGAAGATAGCGCCGCGAGGTAATAAGGCCCTTCCGGAACCGATTACTGATCCCCGACTGCACGTGGATGTTGTCCTGCCTGGCCGCCTCGGTGAAACCTCCCCGAACGCCCTTGACAAGGGTGTAGATGCGCCGTTCCTTCTCGGAGAGCCCCGCTGGAGATGAAGTCTTCCGAAGCCTTCGCAGCAAAGCCTGAACGCGCCTTACCTCACTCCTTTCGCGCCCCCGCCGAATCCGACTTGCCCTTGGATTACCCTCGAGATCGCTGAAATCAAGAACGCTGTAGACGATGCCGAGCCGATGCGCGTGGTGCACGAGCGCCTGATCCGACCGGTAAATCCCGAAGATCCCCTTCCAGAATTCGACGGCGGGACGAAGATCCCCCCCCACGGCAAACGCGCCGGTCAGGGGCGGCACACCTTGTGTCCACCCCTCGGGGGGCGGAAGTTTCGGGCTAACGCGTCCGCCCGACTCACTCCACGCGTCCGCCGGGTACAAGAGCGCACTTCCGCTCACCGAGACGAGCAGCAGCGTGAGTATGCAGAGAACTATCCGAGCCATGCCCAAGATGCCTCTTGTCGCCGGACGGTTCGGGGAGCGCCTTCGGGCCTCCCTCAACCCTCGTCCGCGATAATCTTGACGATACGATCCTGCAATGCCCTGGCGGCGCTTGGATCGGGTCCGATCCCGTTGCCGAGGACGGCGAAGAAACACTCACCCCCACCCCTGGCCGCGACCCAGCCCGATAGGGTGCTTACACCCGAGAGATAGCCGGTTTTCCCCCGCGCCAGCCCTTTGACCTCCCAGAGCCTGCGTTTGAGCGTACCGTCGGTTCCGGCAACCGCAAAAGCGGATCTGAATTCGGCGCCCGTTCGGGGGTTGCGCGCAGATACGCGAAGGGTCCGCGCCAGCTGCATCGCCGTGACGCGGTTGTTTCTCGACAGGCCCGACCCGTCCGCAAGTTTCATGCCGACAGTATCGATGCCGATCCCTGCGAGCCATCGCATCACCGCCCCGAGGCCGGCCCGTGTGGAGCCGGGCTTCTCCGGGGAAAGCGTCTTCAGGATCTGCTCTGCGAACAGATTATTCGAACGTTTTCCAACGTCCCGGAGAAGAACCCCGAGGGGCGGGGATTCGCGCCCCGCCAGTCGGCGGTGGCCCTCCCTCGCTCTCCCTCGCCTCACTCTCCCCTCCAACGAGATATCGGCCCGTCGCATAAGCTCCTTGAACAGCAGCCCCGTAAGGAGCGCCGGCCTGTCGACGGCTCGCCAGATCCGCCGGGCGGAACCGCCGCGGGAAACCCTGCCCGACACCGTGACGGTTCCGGCCACGCCCCCCTTTTGCGACTCCTCGATCCTCACGGCGACAGTGGGCATCTCCCCCTTCTCCGAAGCGGTCCGGGTCCGGTTCTCGAGGCGTAGCCCCGCGATTCGCGGAACCGTGACCGCGCGGGCCGGTGCGCCCGGTCGCGGCCCCGGGGCGATCTCAACCGCGACGGTGTTGAAGTTCGAAGTGAGCGCCGAGGTGTAGGCGCCGTAAGGGCGCCCCCCGTAACGCGCGTCCCCCGCGGCCGGCGCCTGGACCCTGTCGAAGGCGCTGTCATCGAGAATCAGATCTCCCGCGATCGCCCGAAGCCCCAGCGCTTCCAGATCGAGCACGAGCCCCCAGAGGCCCTCCGTTGTCAGGGAAGGATCTCCGCCGCCGCGCAGAACGAGCGAGCCTTTCAGCGTTCCCGACTCCAGCGGACCGGCCCCCAGCACCTCCGTCTCGAAGACGGAGTCCGGCCCACGCAAATGAAGCGCCGCGCCGACCGTAAAAACCTTGACGTTGGAGGCAGGAATGAGCGGCCGAAGAGCGTTCCTGGCGTAAAGTGTTTCGCCGGTGGCGCCCGAGAGCACGGCCACGCCGACAATCGCGCCTCGCGGAGCCTTCGCCAGCACAGCATCAAGCCGGCGCGCAAGGCGCCGTGTCGCCGCAGAGGGCCGCGTGCTCGCCGCCGTATCGCTGGCCGTAGCCCTGCGCGCATCAGGATTTTTCGACGTGGGCGCACCCAGGTGCTCCGCGCCGGGAGGGGAACCGCTTTCCGTCCGAGCGGCAACAGCATGCCTCTGGACGGCAAGAGCCTCGGGGAAGGCAGGGGGGAACGCGAGAAGCGCCAGAAGCGCTCCCGCCATTCTAAGCGGTAGGGAGCTGACCTGATACCCGCCACGTACGGTGCCGAGAGTACGAATGGTTCGCCTCCGACGTGGCAATTTCCTCTCCTCTTATCAGATGTCCCGATCGCATTCAACCGATATCTGACGCCCGAGTCCCGGGTTATCCCCCGCTGGAATCGAGGAGCGCGCGCTTATTCATGACAAGTGACGAACTCTTTGATAATCTCGCCACGATGAGGCTCTCCGTTCCGTTGCTTCTTGCCGCGACGCTGCTCGCGATCTCCTGCGGCGAGCCTTCACGTCCGGATACCGAGACGATCGTCATTGCCATCGAATCGGGCCCGAGCACGCTGGATCCACGTCTGGCTTCCGACGCATACTCCACCCGTTTGTCGGCGCTGATCTCCAACGGCCTCATGACACAGGACCGCAACGGAAGGCTCGTCCCCGATCTGGCCGAGCGGGTCGAGACCCCCGACCCCCGAACGTTCGTCTTCCATCTTCGCCGGGACGTGCGCTTCCAGAACGGGGCGCCCTTCACCTCGGCGGACGTGGCCTACACGCTCTCCTCCATCGTCGACGTTAAGACCCGCTCACCGAGGCGGGCGGACTTCAAACGCATCGAGACCGTCGAGACCCCTGACCCCCATACGATCGTAATCCGTCTTTCGGCCCCCCATGCCCCCTTCCTGACCGCGGCGGCAACCGGCATCGTCCCGAAGGATCTCGGGGGGCTCACACCGGAGGAGTTCGGCCAAGCGCCGATCGGAACGGGGCCCTACCGGGTCACGCGCTGGGAGACGAACAGCAGCATCGTCCTCGAGGCGAACACGGAATACTTCGGTGAGGCGGTCCGGATACCCCGGGCGGTCTTCAAGATTGTTCCGAACGACACGACGCGTATCCTGGAGCTCAGGAAGGGAACGGTGGATCTTGTTCAGAATGCGATTCCCGCGCACGCGGTCGCCCTGCTCGAGGGGGATCCCGATCTCCGCGTCGTGAGGCGGCCGGGGATCAATTTTTCCTACCTGGGTTTCAATCTCGAGGATGTCGTACTGAAAAATCGCGCGGTGAGGGCCGCTATCGCCCACGCCATCGACCGGGAAGCCATCATCGAACATATCCTCGAGGGGCTGGCAACGCCCGCAAAAGAGCTGCTCGCACCTTCCAATTGGGCGTATACGGAAGATGTGGAAAGCTACCCCTTCGATCCCGACAAGGCGCGCGCGATACTCGACGCGGCCGGATATCCGGAGACCGAGGACGGATCACGTTTTCAGCTTATCTACAAGACCTCCACCAACAAGGAGCGCGTGCACATCGCGGAGGCCATCGTGCAGTTTCTGAAGGACGTCGGCATCGACACGAAGCTGCGCTCACTGGAGTTCGGCACGCTCTACTCCGACGTCAAGGACGGGAACTTCCAGATGTACAGCCTGACCTGGGTCGGAATTACCGATCCCGACATTCTTCACTACGCCTTCCACTCGGAGAGCGTGCCGGACAACGGCGCCAACCGGGGGCGCTACAGAAACCCGCGGATCGATGAGCTGGTCGAGAGGGCGCGAGTGACCACGAACGAGGGGGAGAGGAAAAAACTCTACGCGGAAGCGCTGCGGATCATCGCGAAGGATCTCCCCTATGTGCCCCTCTGGTACGCAACAGATGTCGCAGCCATGCGGAAGCGCATTCGGGACTACACCCCCTGGCTGGGAGGTGATCTCCGCGGGATCCTTTCGGCGCGGATCACCGGGGGGACGGAGGACCAGTGACAACCTTCGTTGCGAGACGCCTGATCTTCCTCCTCTTTGTGGCTTTCATGGTCGCCACCCTCGTCTTCTTCTTCATTCATTTCATCCCCGGAGATCCCGTTGCGATAATGCTCGGTGAGACGGCGCGGGAGGCCGACATGGCCGAGCTGCGCGCCCAGCTCAGACTGGATCTCCCCCTTCTCAAGCAGTACGAGATTTTCATGTCGCGGCTTCTCCATGGCGATCTCGGCATGTCGATCCGCTTCCCACACAGGCCCGTCGCCGAGATGGTGCTCTCCCGGCTGCCCGCCACGATCGAGCTCACTGCCGCGGCGATGATCATCGCGCTCGCCATCGCGCTGCCGGCGGGGATCCTCTCTGCCCTGCGTCCCTATTCCGCCTTTGATCACTCGGCGATGCTCGTCTCGCTCGTCGGCGTGTCGATGCCGAGCTTCTGGCTCGGACCCTTGCTCATCCTGGCGTTCGCCATCCACCTCGACTGGCTCCCCGTGTCGGGAAGAGGCGGCCTTGCGAGCCTCGCTCTTCCCGCGATCACGCTGGGAACCGCGCTGGCCGCCATTCTCTCCCGGATGACGCGCTCTTCGATGCTGGAGGTGATCCGGGAGGATTACATGACGGCGGGGAGGGCCAAGGGACTCTCCGAGCGGGTCGTCATTCTCAAGCACGGGTTCAGGAACGCCCT
>CBDUXZ010000099.1:0-6987 GCA_965371325.1 uncultured bacterium
TCAAGACGCGCGAGGGAAGGCCCATCAAGATCGAGGGGAACCCCGATCACCCCGTAAACCAGGGCAAGCTCTGCGTGCGGGGGCAGGCTTCACTCCAGGGGCTCTACAACCCCGATCGCGTGGCGAGCCCTCTCAAGAGAGAAGGAGACGCGTTCAATCCGGTGAGCTGGGAGGACGCGCTGGCGCTCCTCGCCGGGAAGATCGGAGCGGAGGGAGGCGCGAAGGGGGTCTGGCTCCTGACGTCCACCCTCACGGCCAGCATGGAAGCGCTCTGCGGCGAGTGGCTCGGGGCGGTCGGATCGCCCAACCACGTCGTCCATGAGCCTTTCGCCCACGATGCGCTCCGCGAAGGGAATCGAATCTCTTTCGGCGTCGCCGAAATCCCCCGCTACGATCTTGCGAAGGCGAACTACGTCATCTCTTTCGGTGCGGATTTCCTCGACACCTGGCTCACTCCCGTCGAACTCACCCGCGGCTTTGCCAACGCCCACGGCTACTCGGACGGAAAGATGGCCCGCTTCGTCAGCGTCGAGCCCTGGCTCTCAACGAGCGCCATGAGCGCGGATGAGTGGATTGCCCCGGTTCCCGGAACGGAAATGCTCGTTGCCCTCTCGATGGCGCAGGTCATCGTGAAGTCGGGCAAGGCCAAAAACGTTGTCACGGGCGTCGACCTCGACCGGTTTTCCCCGGAGAAGGTTGCAGAGACCACAGGCCTGACGGCCGAAACCATCGTGAGACTCGCCGGCGAGTTCGCGGGCGCTTCTCCGTCCGTTGCCCTTCCGGGCGGCGCAACCTTGCAGAACGAGAGTGCGGCGGCCTTTGTCGCGGCGGTCAACGTCCTTAATTACGTGGCCGGCAATGTCGGGCGGACCGTCGTATTCGGTCCGAACAGCAACACGGGGAGCCGCGCGGGCGGCGCGAAAAGGATGGCCGAGCTGATAGAGGCCATGAATGCCGGAAAGGTCGAGACCCTCGTGATTGTCGACACCAACCCGGCTTATTCGCTCCCGAAGGCCTACGGTTTCAAGGAAGCGCTCGGAAAAGTTCCCTTCAAGGTTGCCATCACGCAGTTCATGGACGAGACCGCTGAGCAGTGCGATCTGGTCCTGGCCGATCACTCGCCCCTCGAGAGCTGGGGCGACTGGGCGCCACGGAGCGGCGTGCTCGGTCTGCAGCAGCCCGCCATCCAGCCCCTCCACGATACGCGGCAGGCAGCCGACATTCTTATTCAAACCGCGGGGGCGATCGGCGGCAGCATCGCGGGTGTGAATGCGCAGGAGTATCTGAAGAACCGCTGGAAGAAAATCCACGCGCAAACCGGATCAACCGAGATATTCGAGCTCTGGTGGCGGAATGCGCTTGCCGGAGGGGGGCTCTGGCGGGAGGTATCAGGGCAGGCTGTGACGCTCCGTAATCTCTCGGCCGTGCGCTTCGAAGCCCCCGATCTTTCCGGCGAAGGGCTCGCGCTCGTCGCGTATCCCGGCATCGCATACGATGGTCGCGGGGCGAACAAACCCTGGCTCCAGGAGCTTCCCGATGCGATTACCAAGACGGTCTGGTCAACGCCGATACTCATTCATCCCGAGGCCGCATCCAGTAACGGGATCGAGATGGGACACGTGGTCGAGATCTCGACCGGTTCCGGCACGATCGAGGCGGTGGCATTCGTCACGCCAGGAATTCGTCGCGACACCATCGCCGTTCCCTTCGGCGGGGGGCACACGGCCTATGGCCGCTGGGCCAAGGGGATAGGCGGCAATGCCTTTGATCTTGTTCCGGCGGTGTATGACGAGGCGTCGGGTGCGCCGGCTTACCTCTCGACGCGTGCGCGCGTTACCTCGAAGGGCCCCGCCGAGCACGATGTGCGAATTCAGATCGAGCAGAACCAGCATGGACGCGGCATCGCGCAGGGGACGACCCTGGCCGTCATGCTCGGCCACGGTGAGGAGCACGGGGAGCACGAGGCGCCCAAGGGGACCACGATACCCGAGGAGGAATGGGCCGAGAACGATAGCCACGAAAACGCGGACTACCGTTGGGCCATGGCGATTGATCTTTCCCGCTGCACCGGCTGCAACGCCTGCATCGTTGCATGCAACGCGGAGAACAATATTCCGATGATCGGCGCTTCTCGCGGGACGCGGGGCGGCTTGAAGAACTTCGCCCAGGGACGGTTGATGACCTGGATCCGCATCGAGCGCTTCGTCGAGGAAGACAGTGACGGGAATGTCAGGGTCGATCAAATCCCGATGCTCTGCCAGCAGTGCGGCGCGGCGCCCTGCGAGCCGGTCTGCCCGGTGTTTGCCGCCTATCATGATGACGAGGGGCTCAACGGACAGATTTACAACCGTTGCGTGGGAACGCGTTACTGTTCGAACAACTGTCCCTACAAGGTTCGCCGGTTCAATTACTGGCACTACGTCTGGGAGGAGCCGCTCCACCTGCAGCTGAACCCGGATGTCACGGTGCGCAGCAAGGGCGTCATGGAGAAGTGCACTTTCTGCGTTCAGCGGATCGAGGCGGCCCGCGGGAAGGCGAAAGACGAGGAGAGGAAGATCCGGGACGGCGACATTACGCCGGCCTGCGCCCAGACCTGTCCTTCGGATGCGATCGTCTTCGGAAACCTGAAAGATCGGGAGAGCCGGGTCAGCCGGCAGCACCGTGATCCGAGGCATTACTACGTGTTTGAAAGTCTGAATGTGCGGCCCGCGATCGCTTATCTGAAGCGCGTGCGTGCGGATAATCACGAAGTATAGGCGTTAGAACAACCAGGGGAAATCACGACATGGCGGCCATCGCGCCCCCGAAACTTGCGGACGTTTTCCGGGACATCAACCGGGACATCCTCGCGACGCTCGACGCGCCCGGGAAAGGCTATTACGCCCTTCTCTTTTTCGTAATGACGCTCGTCGGTTTAGGCGCCTTCGCCTTTACCTGGCAGACCTACTGGGGCCTCGGCGTGGCAGGCTATGCGCCGCCCGTCATGTGGGGCGTATACATCACGAACTTCGTTTTCTGGGTCGGTATTGCGCATTCGGGAACGTTGATCTCGGCCATCCTCTATCTCTTCCGCGCGAAGTGGCGCACGAGCGTGAACCGCTCCGCCGAGGCCATGACGGTGTTCGCGGTCATGACTGCCGGGCTCTTCCCCCTGATCCACCTGGGCCGCGTCTGGAAGTTTTACTACCTGATGCCCTATTACCCCAATCGCCTGACGGTCTGGCCGAACTTCAAGTCGCCGCTCGTGTGGGACGTGTTCGCGGTGTCCACCTACCTGATCGTTTCGGCGTTGTTCCTCTTCATCGGGCTCGTTCCCGACGTCGCAGCCGCGCGGGATCGATGCCGGGACTGGCGTAAACCCTTTTACACCATCCTCTCCCTGGGGTGGCAGGGCTCATCGAACCAGTGGCGCCATTACAACCGGGCCTATCTGTTTCTTGCCGCGCTAGCCACCCCGCTTGTTCTCTCGGTTCACTCGGTGGTGTCCTGGGACTTCGCCGTTTCGATTGTGCCGGGCTGGCATACCACGATTTTCGCTCCTTATTTCGTCGCCGGCGCCATCTTCTCGGGTCTTGGAATGGTGATTACCATTCTTGTGCCGCTGAGAAAGCTCTTCAACATCGAGAAGTACATCACGATCAACCACTTCGAGGATATGGCGAAGCTGGTGCTCGTGACCTCGACGATCGTTTTCTACTCCTACCTGGTTGAGTTTTTCATGGCTTACTACACGGGGGAGGCGGTCGAACGGGCGAGCACCATGTGGCGACTCTTCGGCGATTACTGGTGGGCAACCTGGACCATGCTCATCTGTAACGGCATCATCCCTCTGCTTCTATGGTTCAAGAAGCTGCGGCGAAATCTGATTGTGCTGTTCATTATCTCGATCTTTGTCAACATCGGGATGTGGTTCGAGCGTTTCGTCATCATCGTGACTTCCCTGGCCCATGAGTATGAGCCCAGCATGTGGCGCTACTACACGCCGAGCTGGGTCGAGTGGTCGATTCTCGTCGGGAGCTTCGGCTGGTGGTCGATGTACTTCCTGATGTTCATCAAGATGCTTCCCGTGGTCTCCATTGCAGAGTACAAGGAACTGGTGGCCCGCGAGGCCGAGGAGGCGCACGCGTGAGCCCGAAAAAGAACGAAGGCGTCCTCGGTCTCTTCAAGGACCAGCACAAGTCGGTGGAGGCGGTGAGGAAGCTCAAGGAAGAAGGGCACACGGGACAGATCGAGATCTTTGCCGCCGTGCCGCCCCACGGCATGCTGGAGGAGTTCGACGTCTACAAGAGCCCGGTCCGTTTTTTTACGTTGATCGGCGGACTGACCGGATGCATCACGGGGTTCGTACTGTGCATCGGGCTCGCCCTGACTTGGGACCTGATGGTCGGCGGAAAAACCCCCACGGGGATCCCACCCTACGTTATCATTGCTTTCGAGCTGACAATACTGTTCGGCGCCCTTGCAACGCTCACCGGGCTCTTCTTCCATTCGAGGCTGGGACCGCCGAAGCTGCACCCCGCCTACGATCCCTCCTGTTCGGAGGATAGCGTGGGGGTGTTCGTCAACTGCACGCGCGAGAAGATGGCTTCGGTGGAGGGAACGCTTCGCGCAGCCGGTGCCGAGGAGGTGCGGGTTGAGTATGCATAAGCTCGCAAGGGCCGGCGTCACCGCGCTTGCCTTCGTCTTTGTCGCGGGACTCGCGGGCCCGGGCTGCCCCTGGTTCAAGATGATGAAATACCAGCAGGCGCGGGATGGATTCTCCTTCGATACCGATGACTACGATGCGGAAGGACCCAAAGCGCAGTCGATGCGGTCGCCGGTTGCGGGAACGGTTTCGATCGATGGGGGCGACATGCCGGTAACGCTCCTGAATGCCGACCAGTTCATCCGGAATCCGATACCCGGCGCCGCGGGGTCGGCCGAGCGAGGGAAAGAGCTCTTCGGAACGTTTTGCACGCCTTGCCACGGGGCCGACGGAGTGAGCAAGGGCCCTGTCGGGGAGAAGCTCCCGTTCATCCTGGGCCTCGTTACGGACAGGGCGAAGGCGCTGAGTGATCCGTATCTCTACACGATGATCCGAAACGGCCGCGGTCTCATGCCCAAGTACGGCGCCCGCGTGATCCCGGACGAGCGCTGGGACATCGTCAATTACCTGCGCGTGCTTCAAGGGGCCTCGCCGCGCTCCCTTGCGGCCGGGGATCCGGTTTCGGAGAAGCAGGCTTCCGCGCAATGAACCGGGCGTCATAGCCAAGAGGAAAGATGTCAGAGCAGAACATACGACTCGAGCTATTCGACCGGGTAGAGAAGCCCGTAAGCAAGCGGCTCGTGGGTGTCCTTGCGGCTCTGGCGCTGATCGGTGCGGCCGCCTTCATCGTCATGATTTCCGGCGACGATCCGGCCCGCGGCTGGCAGATCTTCCACGTCAACTTCCTCGTCTTCACCGGGTTCGCGATCGGCGCGGTTGTTTTCACGGGGGCGGCGTTTCTGTCGAACGCGAGCTGGCACGGTCCGCTGCGGCGCATTGCGGAAGGCTTCGTCGCCTTCCTCCCCATTTCGTACATTTTCTACTGGATCATCATTCTGTTCGGGCGGGAGCATATCTTCCCCTGGATCCACGCGCATGATCCCCTGATCGAAGCCAAGCGGGGCTACCTGAACGTTCCCTTCCTCGCTTTCCGCGGCGGCTTCGGGCTCCTCCTGCTCTACGTTTTAGCCTGGGGTTTCGTGAAGACCTCGCTTCGTCCCGATCTCGCGAGGATCAAGGATCGTCTTACGGGCTTCAGACGGAGCATGGCGGAGCGCATTACCGCGGGATGGCGGGATGACGAGGCGGAGGAGGCGGCGCTGAAGAAAAAGCGCTCCCGGCTCGCGCCCGTTTTTGTCCTTACCTACGTGGCTGTGATTACTTTTCTCGCGTTTGATCTTGTCATGTCGCTCGAGCCCACGTGGTTCAGCACGCTTTTCGGGGCGTACTTCTTCATGGGTGCCTTTCTCTCCGGCCTGGCTGCGACGGCAATAGCCACGGTGCTGCTCCGCCGGCGCTACGGTCTGGAGGACATCATCACGAAGTCGCAGTTCCACGATCTTGGAAAACTCATGTTCGGATTCTCCGTTTTCTGGGCTTATCTTTTCTGGTCGCAGTTTCTCGTGGTCTGGTACGGGAACCTGCCCCTCGAGATGCAGTTCATCGCGGTTCGCAAGTTTCCGATGTGGCAAAATCTTTCGATCGTGGTGTTCTGCTGTCTGTTTCTAATACCGTTCTGGGGACTGCTGACACGCTTCGCGAAAATGAACCCGGCCACGCATGTGCTCTTCGCCTGTGTGATCGCATTCGGATTTTTTATCGAGCGTTTTGACCTCGTTGTTCCGTCTCTCAATCCGACGCCGGAAGCCTTTCCCTTCGGCTTTGGCGACCTGCTTGTGACGCTCGGCTTTTTCGGTCTCTTCACCCTGAGCTACATCGGTTTTATGCGAACCTTCCCGATCGTTCCTCTGGTGGGGCTCCCTCGCAAGGCCGAGCATGCTTCCGGAAACGCCTGATCGACACCCCCGTGCCCTCCCTGAATGAAACAACCCCCCTCTCTTCGGTGCGGGGGGGGGTCTTTTCCGCAATCCAACGGGGTGGATACACCCGCGGCCGTCGGGTTATGCTTCCGCGGGGCGTCAAGCGATCTGGCCCCCGGTTCAAAGCCTGCTACAAAGGGAGAGCGTGATGAAGCACCTGGGGAGGACGATCAGCCTCTGCGCGGCCCTGCTCCTCACTCTTGCACTTACGGGAAAACCACCCGCGCATGCCGCCGAGGCGTGGCGGATGGCCAAGGTGGATCCAAAGAATCTCCCGTCACCGGAAGAGGCGGCGACCGTCGAGGAGCTTACCGCGATCGCCAATCGCTATGCGGTGGCCGGTGACATGGCGATGGCCGAGAAGTTCTACCGGCGTGCGCTCGAAGTGATGGAGCGATCGGTCGGCGCAACACACCCCAACGT
>CBDUXZ010000100.1:0-6955 GCA_965371325.1 uncultured bacterium
GGGCGCCCAAATGCAACGAAAGGGCCGATGATGAAAATGCACCTCGATGATGGAATTGAGATTGCCGACTTCGCATCCGTGCTCAAGCGGCGGTGGCGCTTCGTGGCCTTCTGCACGGCTGGTGTACTAGCCGTGGCCGCGTTCATGACCTGGAGGCAGGCGGCGATTTACAAGGCATCGAGTCGGATCATGATAGGGCAGACCCTCGTCCGGGCGATTCTGCCGGAGCAGACGAACCCCTACGAAAGCTACTTCGCTGAAAGGCTCTCTTTCGAAACACAACTTCACGTTATCAAGAGTGATCCTGTCGCTGAAAGGGTCGTGAGGCGCCTGGCGCTCGTTCCGCCCGATGCCTCGGAAGAGGCATTCAAGGCCGCATCCATGAGGGTGAAGAACTCGATCATGGTGGATCGGCTTCCGGATACCCGCCTGTTCAACATCCATGCGGTCGACACGGACGCCGCTCTGGCTCGTGACATCGCAAACGCAACCGCTGAGGTCTACATCGAGCTGAACGAGGCGCGGAAGGTCGAGACCACGCGAAAATCCGTCGCATGGCTCAGCGACGAGCTAAGCGGTCTGGAGGAGAAGATCCGGGGTCTGGAAGGGGAACTGATTGATTATCTTCAGGAGACAAACGTTGGAGGACCCGGCATGCTCGCGATCGATTCCGGGCGCCTGGGTGAAAGCACGAGCATGGCGAGCCCGACCTCCAGCGTCCAGGCTCTTACGACTCAGCTCACCAGCGCCGAGATCGAACTCAATCAGCTGCTGCAACGGTATCTCGACAAACACCCGAAGGTGATGGCGAAGCGCGCCGAGATTGCCACCCTGAAAGAGAAGATCGGCGATAATGTCGAGGAGAGCGCAGCCCAGAACAAGCATCTCATCCAGTACAACATCAAACGTCGTGAATCCGAGCTGAACAAGGAGATGATGATTCTCCTCATGAAGAAGCTCAAGGAGATGGATCTGACGGGCGGGCTCTCCGAGAACATCGTTTCGATTGTCGAGTACGCACAACTCCCGTCACAGCCGATCAGCCCGAACAGAAAACGGAACATGATAATCGGCGGGCTTCTCGGCCTTCTTATGGGCACCGGGGTCGCTTTGTACCTCGAGATCTTCGATCGTACCGTGCAGAACTCCGAGGATGCTGAAAGATTTATCAAGGCGCCGGTCCTGGCAACGATCACCAACGTTGATGGGAACGGTCATCCCGATGATTCCTTCACTATTGTCGCGCGCCAGCCTACCTCGCCCGAAAGTGAGATGTTCCGAACTCTTCGCACAAATATCAAGTTCTCCAGGCCGGACGGTAGGCCGAAAACCCTCCTCGTAACGAGCACCGGTCCGGAAGAGGGGAAGAGCACGGTCTCTTCCAACCTGGGAATAACCATGGCCAGCAGCGCCAAGAGAACCGTAATCGTAGATTCGGATTTTCGAAAACCGAGGATGCACAAGATTTTTGGCCTCAAGAATCTGAAGGGAATGGTTGAACTACTGGTCGGAGAAGCCGAGATCGAGGATGTCGTTCAGCCGACATCGGTCAAGAATCTATTCGTGATCCCCCGTGGTTCACTCCCCCCGAACCCCGCTGAGCTCCTGGACTCCGACAGCCTGAAGGAAGTCCTGAAAAAGCTCAGGGAGCAATTCGATTACGTGATCTTTGATTCTCCTCCGGTGGGAACGGTAGTAGATGCATCGATTCTGGGCGGGCTGGTCGACGGGACGATCCTTGTGGTCGAGGCCGGGAAGTTTGAATGGCGCCCGATTCTACAGGCCAAGGGACAGATCGAAAAAGCGCGCGGCCGTATACTCGGGATCGTGATCAACAAGAGCAAGCACGATCGTCAGCGCTACTACCACTACTACCGGCAGTACGCTGCCCACAAGGCAGAGCCTCAGGGGAGCAGCGCGTCGGCCTAGACGCGGCAGTTCGGCCAGTCGGGGGGATCCAGTATTGGGGAACGAAGGACGCCTTGAGCGGGTCGCCGGAATGCTCGCAACAGGCCTGCTGCTTGCGCTCGCGCTGGTGATCTTCGGCCGGGGCGGGGCGGCGGCTGGTCCGCGCGCCGGCGCGATCGCGCTGCTCGGGATACTGGCGGCCTTTGCCTTCGCATCGGCGCGCCATATGCCGCCTCCCTTCCGGGAGAGGCCGGGCGCAATTGGCTGGTTCGTACTAGCCCTGCTCGGGCTTTCCGCCGCAGGCGCCTGGCGCGCGTTCTATCTCCATGCGTCGATAAACACCCTTGCCGTCTGGGGTGCAGCGGCCGCCGCCTATGTGGTCGCCCTCATCACGGGTTTGGAGCGAAAGACAAATGAGCGCCTCCGCGTAGGACTCTCGCTACTGGGAGTCGCATTCGCCATTCCGCTGCTTCTTCCAGGGCTTGCAGGCTTCCTTCCGGACGACATGGGCTTTGTGAATGCCAACCATCTCGCGGCGCTGTTTGCCTCGCTGCTCCCCCTCGCCCTGGGCGCCGTTCTGTTCATGAACAGGGGGCGGTCGTACACGGGCACCGCACTTGTTGGCGCGGTGAGCGCAATCATTTGCGCAACGGGGCTTCACATGACCGGATCTCGGGGCGGGATTATTGCAGCGGCCGGTGGGCTGATCTGTTTTGGCGCTCTGACATTGCGCTACCGGAGGGGGATGGCGGATGGACGACGAAGAAGCGGGGCGGTATGGGGTCTATGCATCATCGCCCTGGCGATCTCTCTTTCGATCTACGCGGGAGGAGGCGCACTCGAGCGTTTCCGTCCGGCAGCGGCCGGATCCGAATCTTCCCTGGCCTTTCGGCTGTCGATCTGGCGAAGCTCCCTGGAAGCCGTCAGGGAAGGCGGCCCCCTCGGATGGGGCCTGGGAAGCTATACCTGGGTCTACCCCGCTTACCGGGAGAGAGGCATTCCTTACCGGGTTCAGCATGCACACAATGATTGGCTCGAGCAGACCGTCGAGATGGGGTGGGCCTTCCCGCTGCTAGGGCTGGGCTTGGCCGGCGCTCTTGCACGGCGGGCGTTCAGAACCTGCAGAAGCAGCCCCGATCGGGTGGCCGTGGGCTCCGCTGTATCCGGGCTGTCAGGTCTCGTCGCGCTGGGTGTCCACGCGCTCGTCGATTCTCCCCTCCAGATGCCTCCGCTTCTCTGGCTGGCGGCCGCCCTGGCCGGCCTTGTGTCTGCATCGGGAAGCATCGAGCGTCGCGGCAGAAGCCTTCGAACCGGCCCACGGCGGGGCTGGGTGCTCGGTTTCGCCGCCTCAGGCTGCGCACTCGTAACGCTCCTCTTGTCGATCGGACCCTGGCGCGAAGCGAGGGCCGATGCCGCCATCACGCGCGCGGGTTTCGCCATGGAGGCCCTCGCAATGGAAGACGCTGTCGGACATGCGAGGGATGCTGCAAAACTTGATCCCACCTCCGCGAAGGCGTTTGCGACCCTCGGACGCCTTCTTCTGGGGGCGAGGGTCGCGGGTGTGGGGGGCCGCCTGGCCCTCAAGGAGGCACAGCACGCCCTGGGCCGCGCGACGGACCAGAATCCGAGAGATGCGGCGGCGTTCCTGGACCTCGCGCGGATCGCCGAGATGAGAAACGATGAACGAGCTGCGGCAGCGGCCTATGAAACGGCCGTGTCGCTCGATCCGGTCTCGGGAAAAATGCTCGATACACGTGCCCGCTTCCTGCTCCGAACGGGATTAGAGGCGGAGGCTCTCGAATCGCTTCGCGCTTCGGTCAAGGCCGACGCGCGCGGTCTTTCACGCGTTCTCCCGCTCCTTTGGGCGGAGAGGAAGGCCCCCGCGCTGCTTCGAGCCGTCACACCTGAAACGGCCCCGGCGCGAGTCCTTCTGGGAGACTTCCTGGATACGCAGGGATATTTCGAGGCTGCGGACAAAGCCTTCAGTGAGGCCGTCGCGCTCGACGGCGAAAGCGCCACAGCCCTTCTGAAAAGGGCAAGGCTTGCCCTGAAACAGGGGCACTTCGACGATGCGCTTGCGTGGGCAAGAGAGGCGAGGCCGCTTGCGCGTGGAGCGCCCGAGGCCGCGCGCACTCTGGCCTCGGCGCTGACGGTCAAGGGCGAGATCGGGCCCGCAGCCGACCTGTATGAAGAGATCCTCGCCCGCGATGCGCGCGATAAGTCCGCCGTGCGCGCCCTGGCGCACCTCAGTGTACGCCTGGGTGAGCCGGAAAGGGCCATTGCCGCGTGGAAGCGCGTGGCCCGCGCTCTTCCGGGTGATCCCGGAGCGCGTCACGAACTCGCTCTGGCGCATCGCGCCGCGGGGGAGTGGTCGGAGGCCGTGGAAGTCTGCCGCACGGTATCGGTGATGTATCCCGACGAGGCGGCATGCCGGAGTTTACTGGTCGAACTTTATCTTGAGCATGGGGTCATGCCGCCGGCGAAGCGCATTCTGGATGCATGGATCGCAAGGGCGCCCGGGAGTGTCAAGGCGCGCACATCCCTTGCGCGGTACTTCGAGGCATCTGAACGGCCGGAGGATGCCCGCCGGGAGTATGAACGAATTCTTACCCTCGATCCCGGTAACCCCGTGGCCCAGACAGCGCTCGTCCGCATCGAGCGGGGGGAGGGGGCATCATGAATCGCGCCGAAGCTCCCGGCCGCATCGTGAATTTCAGGACGCCCCTGGTAGCGTTTCTGATCCTGGGGCTTGGTCTGCTTGCAGGCTCGACGGGCGATCAGATTCCGCTCGCCTTCGCCGTGGCGATCATGGGCGCTTTCTTGGGACTTCTCTTCATAAAGATGCGCTCACGCCAAGCGGACGTTCACTTCCTCTGCACGATTTTCCTCCTGGGAATCTCGCTTCGCTGCGTGATTGCCCTCGTGAATCACTATCTTCTGCCCCACGGAACATTCGCCCTCGACGACGGGCGCTACAACCAGGTGGGTCGCCAACTGGTCGCATACTGGCAGGGCGAGGGATCCTATCCCGGCTACATCGCCCACACGAATCAGGTGGGATGGTTCTATGTGAACGCAGCGATCTACTGGCTATGGGGTTTCGTGCCGCTTGTGCCCGCCTTTTTGAATTGCTTGATCGGCCCGTTCACCGCCGTCTACGTGTTCTATCTCTGCCAGGAGGTGTTCGATCGCAAAACCGGTGTCCGCGCGGCGCTCCTGGCAATGTTCTTCCCGAGCCTCATGCTCTGGTCGAGCATCAACCTGAAAGATGCCCTCACGGTCTTCAGCATCATCATGATTCTATGGTACGCGCTCACGCTCCAGCGTACGCCGAGCCTGAGGCGCTTCGCCATGCTTCTGGGTTTCTTGGTTCTGCTCGGGACCCTCCGGAGTTACCTCTTCGTGCTCGCGGGTGTATCCATTGCAGGAAGTTTCGCAATCGCCAGGATCGGTATGAGTATAAAGGGGCTGATCCTAGCTGCACTCATGCTCATCAGCTCCCTCGCGCTTTACCAGCAGTATGGCTTCGGGAGCGATGTGCTGGAGGCCGATGGACTGCAAACCCTGAGCGAGCTTCGGCTCGAGCTTGGCGAGGGGGGCTCCGCTTACGGGTTGGAGGATGGGCTGAACTCACCCATGAAGGCGATCGCGTACCTTCCGAAGGGACTTGCTTATTTCCTCCTGGCACCCGCACCCTGGCAAATTTTTAATTTACGGCAGGCCCTGACCTTTCCCGAAATGTTGATTTGGTACTGCCTGTTGCCTGCGGTCTGGCGCGGCATGCGCTACGCGCTAAGGCATCACTCCCAGGCGGCGGTCACGCTTCTCTGCTTCGTCGGGTTGATCACCGTGGCCTACGCCCTCGTGGAAACGAACCTGGGCACGGCCTATCGCCACAGGGCCCAGGTCCTGGTGGTGTATCTCATTTTTGCCGGCGTGGGGCTGGCCCATCGGCGGCGACACGTGGGGGAAAAGAGTCTCACCATCGGCGACGATTCAACACGCATGCCGGAGCGCGCTCCGGCTGAGGCGGGGGCGCTTCCCTAGCCTATGGAACCGACATGAACATTCTCGGCCTGAGCTCACCGATCTCGTTCAATCCGGCGGCCTGCCTCTACCAGGACGGACGCCTCGTTGCCGCCGTCGAGGAAGAACGCCTGATCCGCTACAAACAGGCGCCCCACCTTGCGCCCTGGAAGGCCATCGATTTCGTTCTCGCCCGGGGCGGAATTGCGCTCAAAGACGTGGACGCTTTCGCGGTGGGACACGCCGGTCCTCACCAGAGCTTTGCGCGGGTGCTGGGTGAGTTTGCCCGTGGGAGAGTTCCCTTCACCAGGCGGGACGTCGAGCGGGAGGTCCTCTACTACCTCCATCATTTTGTCCTTTGGCGGGGAGCGAAGGGACGCCTCATCGCGGACGATTCCAGGTTGCATATGATCCGGCACCACCTGGCCCACGCCGCAAGCGCCTTTCTCCTCTCTGACTTCGAAGAGGCCAATATCATCTCCCTCGACGGACGAGGCGGTTTTGAATCGGGAATTTTGGCCGCCGGCAGGGGAAACCGGATCGAGGTGCTCGACAGCATTCCGCTCTCTTCGAGCTGGGGGAGCATGTACGAGAAGGTGACCGCACGTCTCGGCTTCAGGCCCCACTCGGACGAGGGGAAAGTCATGGGTCTCGCGGCCTACGGAGAGGGAGACGTGCTCCCCTTTGTCGACTGGAGGGAGCCCTTTCCGAAAATTCGTTCCGGGCCTTTTCGGGAGTTCATCGCGGCGCTCCCCCAGCGCGCTCCGGGCGATCCCCTGACCGACGCGCACCGAAATCTTGCGGCCTGCCTTCAGATTACGTTGGAGCGGGCGGTTCTCCTCATGAATCGCTACCTGGAGCGCCGGACAGGCCTTCGCAATCTCTGCCTGGCGGGGGGGATAGCGATGAACTGCTCGATGAACGGCGTTCTGTACCGGGGCCCCTACACCGATCGGATTTTCGTTCAGCCCGCCTCGAGCGATTCGGGCACCGCCCTCGGCGCCGCGGCATGGGTGCATAC
>CBDUXZ010000101.1:0-6869 GCA_965371325.1 uncultured bacterium
GGCCGATACTCTCCAGCTCGCTGGATATCGTTCGCGTCGGCTTCGCAACGAAGTCGACGGCGCCAAGCTCGAGCGCCTTGAAAACGTTCTCCCCCTCGTTCCGGCCGCTGACGACGAGGACCGGCGTCGGCTGGCGGGACATAAGGACCCGCAGGAAACTGAAGCCGTCCAGTTTCGGCATCTCCAAATCGAGAGTGACAAGATCCGGCTGTAGATCGAAGGCGCGGCGAAGGGCTTCCTCGCCGTCCTTCGCCGTTCCCACGACCTCGATGAAGGGCGATCGCTCTAGGAGCCTGGTGATCGTCCGCCGGTTGTAGGCAGAATCATCGACCACAAGAACCCGCACGCGATGCTTATTTCCGTTGCTCGTCGGCACCATGAAGCGCTTTCTTCTCCGGCCGTTCGGGAGTCGTTTCAGAAAATTTTTCGCTTCTCCGGCTTCTGATAGACAAGATCATTCTTCAGATGCTTCAGCTCGAAGGCCTGCGTGATGTTGATAAGGGATTCCGAATGCCCCAGCATGAGGTAGCCGCCCGGAACCAGCTTTCCCTCCAGGCTCTGGATCATCGACTTCTTGGTCAGGAGATCGAAATAGATGATCACGTTTCTGCAACAGATCAGATCCATCGTACGCAGGAGGCTGATCTTCGTCAGATCAACCAGGTTCAGACGACTGAAATTCACGTACTTCTTCACCTCATCGTTGATCCGCCAACGCCCGTCGACCTCCTTGAAATAGCGATCCCGGTCGGCCTTCTCGGTGACGCGAAACGATGACTTCCCGTAGACTCCCTTGCGTGCGATCTGCAGGACCCGGCGATTGATATCACTCGCAAATATGTCCACGTGCCAGTCCCGAAACAACTTCGATTCGATGATGAGCATGGCCAGCGTGTAGGGCTCCTCTCCGCTGGAGCAACCCGCGCTCCAGACGCGCAGCGTTCGATCTCGCCGGGCGAGCTTCGCGGCATGCAACTCGGGGAGGATCTCCTCCCTGAAGGCTTTCAGCTGGCGCTCCTCCCGGAAGAAATAGGTTTCGTTGGTCGTTACAGAATCGATAACCGCGTCCAGTTCCTCTTCCTTCTGCCGATCGTATCTGAGGAAATAGTAATAATCTCGGTAGCTGCGCAATCTGCGCGCCTTCACCAACCTTGCTACACGCTTCTCCAGAATGGGCTTGGCGTTGTCGCTGAAATAGATTCCGCTCTTGGACTGAATGAAGTCCCGGATGAGACGGAAATCTTCGACGCCCATCTGAAGATCGCCGCCCGGCAGAAGGCTTCTCTGGAGGTCGCCTATTCTGATTCCGTCACCCATGGGTTTTCACCGGATCCCGGCCGTTGTGCCGGAGTGTCGGCCGTTCGTCAGTCACTCGCCGGACGACCTGCGTTCAACTTGTCAATTGCGTAGCGCATCATTTCCCGGACCGCCGTGTCGGTTTCCTTTTCCAGCACGCCGCGCAGGACCGGCAGTGTCTTCGCGATCCGGTGAATCCCGACGAACCGGATCGTCGCAAGGCGCACGTTGGGATCGGCGTGTTCGAACAGCGGTATGAGCGCGCGTACCAGCCGTTCGTCCCCGCCCCGCTGGCCGAAATGTTCGAGCGTCTGAAGCGACATCTTGATGACCTCCGGGTCGCCATGCGCGAGGGCACGCGTCAGATCGTCGAATGCGCCCTCCCCCGCCAGCCGGACAAGCGCCTCGAGACCGGTAATCATCAGTATCCCGTCGGCCTCCGAGAGAGCTTCCCTGAGAACGGCGATGGTCCCCGTATCACCGCACTCACCCAGACCCCGAAGGGCCGCGCACCGAACCCAGAGATCCTCGTCATGAAGCATCAGCGTCAGGTTCTCCACGGCGCGTGGAAGACCACTTCTCCCCCAAAGCTCGGCCGTGATATTCCGGACTTCCGCGCTCTCGTCCGTAAGCGAAACCTGGAAATGGTTCTCGAACCGGGCGAAGCCGAGCTGGCCCAGCGCCTCGAGCGCCGCCCGGCGAACCAGCGGACTCTCATCACGCGTGGCGTTCCGGATAGCATCTGCCCCCTCCTCCGCCCCCAGATGTCCGAGGATTCGCACCACGTTCGCTCGGGTGAACTCGCTGCCTGAGCCCGCGCGTGAAGCAACAACCTTGAGAACTTCGCGTTCATGTCCGCGGGAAAGCGAAACGAGCGACTCCACCGCTGCGTCTTCCACTTCAAGCGATGCGTCCTCGAGAAGCAACACCAGCGCCGGCAGGGCATCGATGGCCCCAATCTCGCCAAGTGCAACGGCAGCGGCAGCTTTGACTTCGGACGATTCGTCCTCGAGCGCCGATCGGAGTACGGGAATCGCCGCGTCACCGCCCAGAGATCCCAGCACCACGCACCCGGCCGCGCGGCTGGCTCCCTCCAGCCCGGAGAAATTCGCAAGCAGGCTCTCCCTTGCAGGAGCGCCGATACGCACGACGGCGTCCAGGGCGTAGGGTGCAACCGATTCATCGGTTGCCGCTTCAAGCAAGGAGAGCGTTGCGGTGCCGTCGCCCAGAAACCCGAGAATCTCGGCCATGAAGATTCGCCTGTTCAGATCGGGCGCGGAGAGCTCCTCGATGAGCGCCCCCACGTTGATGGCCGCGACCGCGCGGCGAACCTTTTCGATCAGGGCATTCTGGAATGAGGGATCCTTCGATCGATGGAAAATTTTCATGAGTGAATCGGCTGCAGCCACCCGGATAGCCGCCGACTTATTCCCCAGGCCGGCCAGCAGGAGATCCACCGCGGGCAGCTCAGGGATGTTTCCGAGGCACCCGTAAACGGGCTTCGTCAGGAGCGGTTTCACGAGAAGGGGGGCGACTACATCGAGGGGGACGGGTTTCCCGATGCTGGCCAACGCCTTCAGCGAGTTGTACTGCAGCTGTAGATCACCCCTACCAAGGCTTGCCAGTAGCGATTCGACCGCGTCTTCGCTTCCGATCAGCCCGAGATTTTCCGCGGCGGTCGAGCGGACGTTCTCGTTGGGATCGTCCATCGCCGCAACAAGCGCAGGGACCGCTCGGGGATCGGCGATCCCTCCAAGAACGTCGATCACGAATTTCCTGACATCCTCGTGGGGTGTTTCGACGTGCTCGAGCAGCGCCGGAACGGCCATTTCCCCCATTCGGATGAGCGTTTCAACCGACGCATTCCGGAGCCCCGCGTTGTCCTCCGAGTGCAGCCCGTGGATCAATCCCCTGATGGCCTTCTCTGGATCGGTGAAGGTGAGGAGAGCCTCCACGGCTGTTTGCCTGACACGCCAGCTCTCATCAGCGGTGGCCCTAATCAGCAGGCGAAGCGCATTCTGCGAGGATGCCTGAAAGAGGGACTCCACCGATTCCCGCCGGGTCTCCTCATCACCGCAGTTCAGGGCCTCTTCAATTTTTTCAGATGTCATCATCCCCGACCCCCGTGTCGGCGAAGAAATCGCCACCGTGCCGGGCGCCTTCGTCGCTCCCGGGAACGGTGCCTTCGCCTTTAAGATCAGATAAGCCGAGCTCGCGGCTCTTCTTCTCGGAGGCAGCGTCCAGCGCCTCTCGAATGAAATCACACGCGTCGACCACGGGCGGTTTGATTCGCCTCCGAAAGAGCTTGTATCCCTCTTCCAGCTCGTCGCGCACAAGGTTCGCAAGCTGACCCGAACGGATTCCCTCCTCGAACCTGTCAGGATTGTATAGAGCGATATCGCTCACGATGATTCGCGCGAGCCTGCACGCCCGTTCGCGCTCTTCCGCGTGCGGATCATCAACCGGGGTCTCTACGTGAGGCGGTTCCTCGACCCGGGTTTGCGAATGCGCTCCGGGATCCTCCTCGAACGGGGACGATGACCGGACAGGTGGCCACGATGACTCTACACGGCCGGATTCCCCAGGTGCCGGTTGTGCTTCGCCTCCCCCTTCTTCGTCGTCGCGTCTTTCCGGAGAGCCCGACAGGAGACGGTGCAGTTTTGCCACCAGGGCTTCCCTGATCTCCCGTTCCCCCAGCACGTCGTCGGCCCCGTAAAGGTTCTCGGCCGTCCGTTTGTAACGGCCCTGGTTGTGGGTTGCCTCAACCAGGAGAACTTTTATGTTGCAGAGGCTCTCGTTCCTTTTCAGGAACTCGCAGATTTCAAACCCGTACATCTTGGGAAGGGCCGCGTCGATTACCGCCACCGCCGGGTGCTCGCGCTGAATCTTCATAAGCGCGTCGACCCCGTCCTGCGAAGTCACTACCTCGAAGTTCTCTTTCTCGAGGAGCCCGCTCATCGTGGCGCAGACAGTGTGTTTCGCATGAGCGACGAGAATTCGCGGTCTGCTCCCGCCGGCGGTCGAACCGGCGACCGCAGCGGGTGCCGAGGCAGCCGGGCTCTCGACCACCCGCTTCCTGACGGCGAAAAGGCTCTGGCACCGGGCGCAACGAAGGCGGACCCCGGGGGGCTTTATCTTCGTCTCGTCAATCCTGAACTTCGCCCTGCAAGAGGGGCACGCAACTATCATTTCAATCCTCGGCTTGAAAGTTCCCGATGTCAGGCAATTCGCCCATTCAGAATCATGACGAAGGCTTTACCTTATGAACCGGCGGATCAGCCGTGTCGGGATCGCCATTGTCCCGATCCTTCCTGAGCTGGAATCGGTTTACCTCTCTTTTGAGAACGCTGGCCTGGGTCACCATTCCCTTCACGACCCCCGACATCTTTCCAGCCGCATCCTGGTTTCTTTCGGCCCGCTCGCGAATGTGATCGAGGGCCTCCACGGCCTGCTCCGTGCCATGGCGCTGCTCCTGAATTGCGCCGTTAATTTGCTGGACCATGTCACGGATGTTTTCAATGCTGGCCGTTATACGTCCAGAGCCGCGCGCCTGTTCATGGATAGTTCCCTTTACCTGCTGTGCGACGTCTCGCATAGATATGGATGAGGCCATGACCTGATCCGATCCGCGAGACTGCTCCTCCATCGCTCCGCGAATCTGTGAGACCAGCTCCCGGACGTGCTCCATTGCAACGACAACCGACTGGGAGCCCTTCGCCTGTTCGGTGGCGGCCTGGGCAATCTCGCCGATCATCTCGCCCGAACTGCGGGCGCTGGCCATGATCTCTTCAAGGGCCACCCCTGCCTCGCGCGAGAGGTGCTGGCCTTCGGCCACCATTTCACCGCCGCGGCAGACGGCCGAGATTGCGTTCTCAGACTCGTCCTGCACCGCCTTGATCACCTTCCCGATCTCCTTCGTGCTCGCGCCGACGCGATCCGCGAGATCCTTTATCTCGTCCGCCACCACCGAGAATCCACGGCCGTGCTCGCCGGCCTGTGCGGCAATGATGGCCGCGTTCAGGGCCAGCAGATTTGTCTCCTCCGCCACATCGTCAATCACGTCGAGAATTTCGCCAATCCCCTCGGCCCGGCGCCCAAGCGAGGCGATGACCTGCTGGGCCTCCTCGGAAGAGGACCGAATCGCTTCGATACCACTGATCGTTGCAAGCACCCGCTCGGTCCCCGTTTCTGCAGCCTTGACCACCTCGAGGGACAGGCGGCGCGAATCGATGGCGTTCTCCCCCACCTGCTTCACGGAAGCGGCCATCTCCTCCATGGAAGCGCCTGTCGCCTCAGCCACTTCGGACAGTCCCTCGACGTTTCGGGTCACTTCGCGGATGACTCCGGTCATCTCCTCCATGCTCGAGACCGAATCGTCGACCGAGCGGCTGAGGCTCTCCATGTTTCCGCTCACTTCCTCAACCGTCGCTCCCATTTCAAGAATGGAGCTCGAAGATTCCTCGGCTGATACGCTCAGATGCTCCGTGTGCTCGGCGATCCCGCGGATCGAGGCGTTGATCTGCTCGAACACGCTTGTGGCCTCCAGCACACTGGAGTTCTGCTCGTCGCTTGCAACTGCGACCGCCTGGGAGACGGCCGACACCTCGGAACTCATTTTTTCCACGCCATCACTCGTTGTCAGGACATGGAGAAACATCTTGCGCAGACGGCGCGACATGTCCGAAAGAGAATGCGCCAGCTCCCCCAGTTCGTCTTCGCTCTCCACGCTCAGGGTAGTACCGAGATCACCCAGCGCTACGCGCCTGGACCACTGCGCCATGCTCCGCAGGGCGTTGTTAACGTCATTGGCTGCAAGAACCGCCAGCCCCATGGCGACGAACAGGCTTAACAGAAGCTGAATTGCGAGTATCCGATGCAGACCTGATTTCTGGCCCTTCGTAAGGCCGGTGGAAGCCGTCAGCGCCAGGTGCCATCCCTTGCCCGGCACCTGGTCTTCGAGGATCACATCCCCCGGGCCCAAATCTTCTCCCGGCCCGCGATTCAAGGTTGGCAAGCCCCGGAAACCGGTCCTCTCGGAGCTCTCTTCACCCGCGAAGGCAAGCTGCTTCCCCCCGGCGTCAAAAAGCGCAACGGCGTAATCGGGAGCCAGGCCGGCCCCTCGCGCGATCGCGCCCAGGTCCACGAGCCCGGCATCCTCGAAAGGAACCCTCGAAAGCTCGCTCCGGATGGAATCGAAAACGGGACGTGAAGCTTCAATCCTGGTTCTTTCCACCACCCTCAGCGTCTGCTCGTAGAACATCAGGGCAGAGAAGGCCAGCGTGACGAAAACCAGCGACACGAATGTTGCAAGAAGCTTCGTGCGAAGGGTGACCCGCTTCACGTTCTTCGCGATATCCTCCACGTCATGGTAGGTCTGGAACGACTCCCGCACAGGACAGAGGATTCGCTTCGATACGTGGAAGAGAAAGAAACTTGAAAGTGTGCCGGAGCTTAGTCCGGCGAAGCAGATCTTGAAAAAGCTGAAGCCGGAGACGCCCTGGAAAAGTACCATGTAGGAGCCGACCAGCAATGTCCCCGCCGTCCAGAAGCCCAAACCCTGGAAGAAGAGGAAT
>CBDUXZ010000102.1:0-6761 GCA_965371325.1 uncultured bacterium
GTTTCTCGACATCGAGGAAGCCAGGGAGACCCTCCAGGTGGCCCTGGGCATTCTTGGGCGGCGCAAACTCATTCGGGAAGTGAAGGGCGCCATCAAAATTGAACCCGCGGGAAAGAGGTTGCTCCGCTACTATGCGAACAGCATTGCTCATTACTTCTCGAGGCCGCAAGACTCGCCCGGCGGTCCCTGAGATGATCGGCATCGTTCTCGGTGTTATCACGCTCCTGGCGGCCGGACCCGCCGCCGGAGAGGGAAACAATGCGTGCCCCACCCCCCTCACGGCGTTGAAGGTGAGCGATCGCCGTCCTTCCTGCTCCACAGGAACACGCGCCGACGGCCGTCTGTTGCACGGGGCGGTGCTTCCCGACGAGGGATGCGGATTCCGCAGGATCTTCGCCCACAGGGACGAACGGTACGGCTCCGACGAGATCGTATCGGCCATTACCCGCATCAGCGCGCGGCTTGCCGGATCACGCTTTGGCGACTCGCTCCCCGCCGGCGCGAATCCGCCCCTCGGGGTGTCGAACCTCTCTCCACCCGATCACCTCCGCATGGAAAAGGATCCGTTTCGCGGAAAGCGTTTCTCCATCTCCCATAGCTCCGGCCGCGCGGCCGATTTCGCTTTCTTCATTCTCGACAGGAAAGGGAACCCCAAGGCGAGCTTCGAAACGGGGATTGGATACCGGCGCAACGGTCTGAACGCGAGCGGTTACAGACGCTACTTCCTGTCCGCCACGAACTATGACGGGCCCCGCCGGCAGTGGGGGTGCCAGGTGACGGCGAGTTTTTTCGGGATAAGCCAGTGGAAATGCTTCATTCCCGAGGGAAGGTACCGTTTCGACGACGCGCGGAACTGGGCTCTCGTGCGTGCGTTGCTCCTCGATCGGGAGATCGGCGTAATCGACGCCGGGACAGAACGGGTACGCGCGAAAGACAAAGGAATCCGGCGAATGCTAATCTCGAATCCCCTCCGCGATCGGCTCCTCCTACAGGCCCGCCGGATCGGCGAGCCCTCTCATTTCATAGACGTGGCCGCCGCGGTCCTGAAACAACCCAGCAACGCCGCTTCTCCCGACGATCACCTGCACTTCGATCTGAACTGCGCGCCCGGGGACATCACGGTCTGCGGCTGCCGGAATACGGGTGTACCCGAGCGCCCGCACGTGGGCAGACGCATCCCCCTCTTCCGTCCCTGACCAGAGATGCTCACGCCAAACAGGGTCACACCGACCCCGCGAGTACCCGCTGGATCTGACGCGCAACAGTTCTCGAGAAGAGCAGCGAAACGTGCCCGAGGAATTCCACCCGGATGTTCTCGACCGGCGGGTCAGGCAGGATCGGACTTTCGGTGGGAAATATCACGTTGTCGTAATTCGACCAGATTGAAACCAGGCGGGATTCGGTCGGCACGTCGCCGGCCCCTTCGAGCAAGGCGCCGAGATCCTTCAGAACCGAGGAGCCGGGGTGGAGCTGGCGTACGAGGGGCGCCTTTGAAAACGACGCCATGCGCGTCCCCTGAAAAGGCGCGCCCAGCGCGACGCATGTGCCGAGAAACCGCCTTCCACCACCCCGAAGCAGGGTATGGAAAATCACGAGACCGCCGAGGGAGTGACCCACGGCATCGACTCGGTCGGCCCCCGTCGCCGCCATGATCTGTTCGATCCGCTCGGCCACCTGGTCCGACAGCGCCGAGACATGGCCCCGCCGGAAATCGAGATCGAGAAGGTGAACGCTTCGCCACCCGGCCCGCTCCAGCCTCCGCTTGAGCAGCATGAGTGCCCCGCCGTTGACATACATTCCGTGCACAAGAAGCACCGGGCGCCGGGGACCGGGCCTCCCGGGGCGGCCACGGACAACGAGCCTCAGGGGATAGGCGAGAAGAACGAGCACGCTCGAGAGGATTTCCCCGGCAAGGCCCGCGAGGGCGCGGAAGGCCAGGAGCCAGCCGGGGCCCGCGTTCTCAAGATGCGGAAATCCCTTTTGCGCAGACTCGTACCAGTAGATGACGTAGGTGCCCGTCACGTACACCGCGCGAAGAACAAACACCGCGGCAATCGGCGCCGCAATCCAGACCCAGCTCATGGGCTCATCCTAAGCCTTCGGTGAACCGCCGACAACCGTGCACGAGGAGCCGCAACGGGTCCGGACCCTTTGCGGTCGCGGGGCTTACCGCGCGGAGCGCAATCGCCGGATGAGCGCCTCGGCATCCTTTTCAAGCGCCGGTCGGAAATCGGGGTGGGCAAGACGCGCAATGGCCATCACCCGCTCGGCGTCGGAAAGAATGCTCAGATCAACGGCGCCATGCTCCGTAACGAACCACTGCAGATGGTAACGGGGTGTCGTCACAATCGTGCCCTCCGGGTGGCGATCAACGATTCGTGAGCGCGGGCGCCCATCTACCTCCACGGCGGAGGTCATTACGACGAAGCTCTTTCCGTCGGGGCATTCATGGGCACCCATGACGAAATCCTCGTGACCTCCCGTGCCGCTGTACTGTGTTCCCCCGAGCGCTTCGGCAACGACTTGCCCATAGAGATCAATCGCAAGCCCCGTGTTGACGGCGGTCATTTTCCGGTTTGCCCGGATGATCCCCGGATCGTTTGATTGCTCGACAGGTAGCATGCAAAGATCTTTGTGGCCGTCCATCCACCGATACAGGTTCTGGCTTCCAAGCGCGAAGGTCGCAATCGAGAGCCCGTCGTAGAGCCCCTTCCGGTTGCTCACCTTTCCCGCCTCGTGCAGGAGCATGACGCCATCCGGAATCATTTCCGTATGGATGCCGAAGTCCCCCTTCTCACCGATCGAAAGTTCACGGGCAATCTCATTGGGCACGCCCCCAATGCCGAACTGAAGGCTCGCCCCCGCGTCGATGTGCGCGACCACCAGATCGGCGATGGCCTTCTCCTCCTGTGTGGGGGGGATATCGGGTATCTCCGGGAGCGGGAGATCCGTTTCGATCACCGCGTCAACCTCGGAGACATGCACCCGGTTGCCGCCAAACTGGGGAAGCCCGTTCACCACGGGCATGTTGCTGTTCGCCTCCACGATGAGAACGCGCCCGGGATCCCGGCCTGCCGCGACAAAATCGGTGTAGGTCGCCGCCGCATGCACGCCGAAGGTGAAGTACCCCTCGCCATCCATCGGAGAGACGGACTCGGCCGCCACCCGGGGCAGGAGACGGCGCAGGGCGCGCGCGTGCCCCCGAAAGTTCGAGGTGAGATAGTCGACGGGGCGCCCCTGGGCGCGCAGCAACCGCTCTACCGGGCCAAAGAAGCCCGAGAGGAGGCGCACGCCGGGGCGCATGAAAATGTGATGGGGTTCGAGGATGAGTCCGCCCAGCACCTGCAGATCGCGCCAGTCATCACGATCGCCAAGCGCACGGAGGAGGGCGGCGGGCTGCCCGGCCGCGATAGGGACGGCGATCTGATCGACCGGGCGGAGAAGCCCGGCGGCCTTCTGCGCCGACATCAAACGCCGGCTGTACAGGGTCCGGGGATCCCGATCGGTTGTGGAGGAAGCCATGATGCCTCGCTGGAAACCGTCCTGGGTTGTTCCGGGAACGGCGGTGATCTCTAGCACGCACCGTCTCGCCCCTGCAACGTAGCTCGCAACTCGCACACTGAATAAAGGAGACCCCCCCCTGTTTTCAACGATTGACAGTGGGAACTCCCCCGGCTAGGATGGCGCCCCGTAGTGCCTCAGCCCCATCGGGCGAGCGGGCGACGCCGCGGAACGCCGATGGCAGGCAAGAAGTTCGAGATGATCGCGGCCTCGGGAAAGGGCCGAAGGGAGGGGGGAATGGCAGGCAGGAACAACCACAAGCTTCTTCACTGGGCGGGCGCGCTGGCGCTCTCCCTCGCGATCCTCGTCTCCGCCGCCGGCACCGCGCCGGCCCAGAACATCCCGGAGCCGGATCCCAATCTCAAGCAGACCTTCACGGGTGAGGTCGTCTATAAAGACACGGCCGGCACCGCTTATGGCGTCGTCGCCGTCTACAACCAGGACGAGAAGTATGCCAAGGAGTTCAAGTTCAAGAAGGCGGAGTACGAGGTGCTCGAGATCGACGAGGGGGACGAGGTCGAGGTGACCTGGGTTGGTCCCCGCAATGATCGCACCACGCGCAACGAACTCAAGATCAAGAAGAAGCGCAGCGGCGCCAAGAAGGACGATTGATCCAATGGGTGCAAAAAAATGCCGCGGCGATGCCGCGGCGTTTTTTTTGGGATTTCCCTACCCTTTCCCCGCTCAAAACCGCATAAATCTTCTCTTTTTCGCGTAAGGGTCCGGCCACTCGTAGAAGTAAATATTCTTGGGCTCTAACACAAGGTCGATGCCGCTGTCGAAAAATCGCTGGTAGAACTCACGCGTCGGCTTGGGCAGGGGGTTGGACGCCACGATCGCCTTCACCACGGTATCGTCGTACCCCGGGTTGCCGGACTTCCGGATGAACTTGAACTTCTTGATATTCCCCGCCTGATCAAAACGTATGTTAACGGTCGCAATGAGATCATCCCGTCCCCGGTATTCGGGCGGGATCTCCCAGTGATCCACGACGTACCAGAACATCCGGTCATAGACCTCGAGATCTTTTCGCTTGGGGTTGTACATGGAACGTGAGAGGTAAACGATCGGCCGCCGCGGCGCTATGCCGCTTCCAACGCCGTCGCCCAGTAACCCGCCACGACCGCGGCCGCTCCCGGTTCCGATCCCCGATGCGAGCCCCGCAAGCCGCGACAGGTCGACGTACTCGTTCTCTGGCAGCTTCGCGCTAACGGAATCGCTGGGAGGGGGAACCGGCGCCTTCTTTTCCGCCAGCGGATTGATATTCACCGGGGGCTTCGGCCGCTCTTTCACAACGACAGGCCTGGGGCGGGGCTTGGGTTTCACAACGGGCTTCGGAGCCGCCTTTGGTTCAGGCTTCGGCGCGGGGCCCGAGCTGCCACCCGGGAGTTCCATCTTTTTGGGCGGCGCGATCGGCTCGATCCAGGTCACCTTGAGCGGCACATCGGCTGGTATGGCCAGTTGTATTACGAAGATCGCCAGGGCCACCCCCAATCCGATGTGCAGCAACGCGCTCACCATGAGGGCATGGGTTAGACGCGGCTCGGATTCGTGTTCAACGGGGGTTGAAAAAATATCTCTCATAGCGAAGTTCGTTGCCCAAAGATCGTACTAGCGTTTTCCCCGGAGCAACACGTATAGAGCGCCTGTTCCCCCATCAACGGATTGGGCGCTCGTAAAGGCCAGCACTGCGCGCCCTATCTTTCCACGCGACAGCCAGGCGCGCAGGACATTTTTGAGGACCGGGTTTTGATCGGGGGAGTGATGCCCCCTTCCGTGAACGATGAGCACGCATCGATGTCCCGCGACGCGCGAGGCCGTGACGAAGCGTTCCACCGCAGCGCGCGCCTCCTGTCTGGACATGTAGTGCAGATCCAGATGCGCCTGCACCGAGAACTCCCCGCGGCGGAGCTTGCGCAAAACGTTGCTATCGAAGCCGGCCACGTGGCCTTCGATGTACTCCTCGGTGTCGGAGATGTCGAAGGGGAGATCGCCCGAAACAAACTTCGTGAGGGCGGCGTAAGCTTCCTCGTCGGTATCGGCCGGTCCCCCGGCGGGATACTTTCGCGCAGAAACAACGCCCGAAGGGCGGCGGGTCCTCCGAGTACTCAGGGGATCAACCCCGGCCATCGCCTGCTCGAAGAGCACCGCTTCGTCAGGAGGAGAGGGCTCTTCGGGCTCGGGCTTTTCCACGGGTGTATCGGGGTTCTTTGAAGGCCCGGCCTCCTTGTGCAGCTGCTTTTTTTTCAATCGTTTGCCGAGGTCGCGAAAGGGGGCGTTGAAACCGCTCCTGCGACCCCCCTTCTCGCTCCGCCCCATGATTCGCCCGATCCAGGTTCCCCCGTCAGATCTTCGAATTCCGCTCCCCCGCCGATCGACAAGCGTCGGGGAATAACCGGTCTTGCAATGACTGTACGGAGCGGAACGCTCCCCTGTCAAGGAACCGCGAGCAGGGATCGGACCTCCGGCGGGAGCTCCACGCCGAGCGCTCGAGCCCGCAGGAAATGTGCGCGCGCGCCGTCACGATCGCCCTGCCGAAGAAGAAACAGGCCGTAGGCGCGATGGGTGCCCCCGTTGTCAGGCGCGAGACCGAGTGACCTCTCGTAGGCACGCCTCGCTTCCTCGACACCTCCCGTTTCGCCTGCCGCAATACCAAGATTACTCCACGTCGCCGCAGATTCCGGATAGAGCCTGACCGCTTCTCGGAGATAGCGATAGCTCTCTGCCGATCTTCCCATCTTGAGAAGCACGACACCGAGATTGCCCGGGATCCGCCCGTCCTCGGGCCCTTGCTTCCAGCCCTCGCGGAACGCGGCTTCGGCCTCGGCATATCTCCCCAGACTCATGAGAATGGTGCCGCGGTTGTAGAGCTCGTCCGAAAACTCGCCGATGCGGACATCCTCCGGCACGTGCCTCACCCCCATACCAATCACGATCGCCAGTACGGCGCCCGCGGCTGTGAAACGCCAGCGTCGGGCGCGGAAAGCCTCGATAAGGCGGACCACCCCGATGCCGGCAAGGGGGATAGCGCTCGCCGTGACGGGGATTCGATAGCGCCCCCCAACGATGAAGGCCGCCGTCGCAAGCATATAGGTGAGGGTGTAGATGATAAGCAGATCGGTCTCCCGGCGCCGGCGCAGTGCCGTCAGGGTTAAACCGACCAGCGCGAGCGGCGCGAGAAGGCCGAAACCCGGCCAGGG